>JBGSOH010000078.1:0-4204 GCA_041739205.1 Saprospiraceae bacterium | reverse complement strand
AGTAATGGGGAAGCAAAAATTAATTTTCCGACTTCGTTTTTTGTAAGATATCCATCCGCAATTAAGACTTGGTGGATCATCTCTTCAAAATCTTCTACATTGTGTTGATTGGCAATATTGAGCACTTCTTGCATGACCATTTCTTCTCTATGAGCAATAGTTGTCAAGACTTGTAATAAAAATTTGGAGTGATCTGAAAAGTAGGTTTTTATCCTATCTACCCAATCAATAAATTTATTATTTTCGGTGATGAGTTTTTGATAAATAAGATCAACATCAGCGATTGTGAGTGTATCCCTTTCATTGTCTTCGGTCCATTCGTCCCCTTTCTCGATGATGAGTTGAATATAATAAGGTATAAGTTGGCGGAGTTTAGCTTGGATATGAACTCTCGTTTCCATGGGTACGTACATGGTGGCTCCTTCTGTTAGGAAAGAGATAAAATTATTGGTTTCTTCGGGCGTTAATGGATCAAGTTCAATCACTTTCAGATCATTGAGTAACTTGGATCGACCTATTTTTCTAACGATATGTGTGAGACCGACCGAACCAGAAAATACGAGACCAAAAGATTGCGAGAAATCTGAAGTTTGCCTCAAGCTACGCAAAGTATGTAGTACATTTAGGGCCACTTCTGTACCTTCGTTTTCAAGGATATTATTGATGACATCGGGAAATTCATCCAGAAAAAGGATAATTTTGATTTCTGATTCGCTGATGGCGGAGACTAGATCTAAAAACACTTGTTTAAAATCTATTTCTTTATCATCCAAATCAATACTTCCATCAAAAACATTAATCCCCTTTATTTTTTTGGAAGTGATGGTTGTCCATATTTTTTTGCGCCAAGATTCCGATTTATTAATAGACTTTTCGATCAAATTGATGAGTCGTTTGTATAAGTCAGCCGATGTTTTATCGGACTCAATATCTTCATAAATACAAGCTAAATCTACATAAGTTTCATTAGCCAATTCTTTTAGGATGGAAGTTTTGCCAGTTCTTCGTGGAGCTGTGAAGTGGACAAAATTTCCTTTTCTAAGAGCTCTCAAGATGAGACTTTCGATTCTTTTTCTTTGGAAATATTTACTTCCTTCGGCGGCAGTTCCAATGATGGTTTTGCATGGTATTCTCATTTTTATTACATTTTACACCAATACAACGGATTCGTTGGCAAATTAGTTCCCAACGAATTCGTTGTATTTTATTTTCCCAACGGAATTGTTGTGAAAATAGTTTAATGAAAGCTCATTTTTGTAGAATCAATAAACCAGTAGCCTACATCATATATTTTTTCACTTCCTTCCAACCTAATGTATCTACCATCAGAAAATGTAAATAAATCTGTAAAACTTCCTTTTATCTTATATTTTTGTTGAATTGAACCTCTAATTTCCTTAGCATTAAGTACTTTAATATTTAGATAAAACAATTCCGCATCAGAAATTTTTAAATAACCTTTCTCATCACTAGTTTGAATTTCAGAACTTAGAGTTACTATTTCATTATTGTTTTTCAAAGGCTTACAATGGCAATCCTTAGACTTATAAATTGTCCTAATAGGATCATAAGCCATAAAAAGCTCAATAGGTGTATTATCATCTAGTATTTCTATTTCTTTCATTATTCTGTTGTCATTAAAGAAAGCTAAGTTATTTTTTTGCTTAGGCTCGGTCTGAGATATACTACCATAAGACGACTCAATATATTCGTTTTTTAGCTCAAATATCTTATTATATTTGAATAATGAAAAAATACTATCTGTTACTCTTTTGTCTAATAAACATGTTTGGTGACCATACAGATCATCATAACCATTGAGTTCAATTAACATTTTACCACTTCTATCTAAGTATGTCTTGTAATCGGATAAATGTTTATTCAAACCATTAGTAATCAGTATTATTTCTTCAATATCATTATCAAACTCTTCTCTTACAGCTACTCTTTTAAATATCAGTTGTTTTTCTGATGTCGTTTCTATTATTAATGTGTCAGATGATAACTTCTTAATTTCGAATTGATCCCAATTTTTACTTGAAAGATTAAAGATTTTTAGCAGATTGTCTTCATATTTAAAATCTGTGTTACTACCTAGATAAGTTATAAAAGTTCTAGGATCTTCAAATAAATATGAATAGAAACTGGGATAAATATTACATTTACTATTTTCTTTAAAAGTTACATTTCTTATAAAAGGATCAAATTTTGTTTCCCCTTGGATTTCATTACATAATTGCCATTCGCCAATTATAATATTATCAAAGCTTTGGTTAATTGTATTTGATTTACATCCATGTAAAAATAACATAGTATATAAAAAAGCTACAATCCATTTACTTAAAGTCATAATACAAATATCTAGTTATCCATTCTCAATATCTTCACCTCTGTCCTCCTGTTTTGCAGGTGTTTAGCTTCATCGCAGATTACGTCATTTTTACATTCGTTGATCAACTTGGTTTCGCCATAACCTTTGGAGATAAGTCTATTTTTGACGATGCCTTTCTCAACCAAATATGCGACAGCTGATGCGGCCCTTTTTTCAGAGAGTTTTTCATTATATCGGTCATTGCCACGTGCATCTGTATGCGAACTCAATTCGATGCGAATACTTGGATTTTCGGTGAGAAAGGTGACCAATCGATCTAATTCAATGGCAGCATCTGGTCTAATATTCCATTTATCGAAGTCATAAAGAATGTTTTTTAGGATAAAAACTTGATTGACTTTGGGTTTTTTGAATGATATCTCTATGTCTGGATTGGTCGTTTTATACTTGGTTCCTATAATGCCTGTTTCTTCTAAAGATCCGTGGATTTTTGCTTTATAGCGATAAAATCTATCTATAGGTAGGTCGATTTTAAACCGTCCCGAACTGTCTGTCACCGCTGTAAAAACTTCTTTTGACAAGGTATCTACAAAATAAATACTGACATTGGGATATCCTATTTTTGTTTCTTCTTCAAATACTTTTCCAAGGGTCGCCATTTCTTTTTCTTGATATTTAAAAATGATCTTAATGGTGTCACCGATGCATTCATCTGATGATGCAGCACCATAAAAAGATTTTCCTAGATAGGAAGTTGTAATTTCTGTTTTTGTACCATCTTTTAGTTCATGATACACCATTCCATTTTCTAAACTGATAAGATTTTCTTTTAATTTTTGATTTTCGATAATATCATAAGGCAGCGTTGTTACCATCTTATCCTCATGAAAATCGTAAAGTCCTGCTATGACCGTACACTTGTTTTTTTTCTCAAAATAGTAAATATCTTCGTTGCCGCTTGGTTCATTTCTATTGGAAGTGATGTATCCGGACCGTAGATTATCTTGGCTAAAAAGAGAAAAGTCATCACCTTGAGAATTGAATGGATGGGCCAAATGAACTGGATCTGACCAATTTCCTTTTGTAAAAGTAGTGCTAAATATATCCAAACCACCCAATCCACCATGTCCGTCAGAACTAAATGTCAGAGTACTATCTTTCAGAAACACGGGAAACACTTCGTTGTATGTCGTATTAATATTTGTCTTAAATCTTTTGGGAATAGACCATTTACCTGACTTCTCTAAGCTACAGAAATAAAGATCCATGCCGTAAGTGGTGTAACTATCAGAAGAAAAGACAAAGAGTTTTCCACTAGGTGAGAGCGTCGGATGAGCAAAGTTATATTCTGGTTTATTGTGTATAAAAGGAATTGGTTCGGTCCATTTTTCATTTTCTCTTTTTGACTGCATGATCTTAAGCGTAGCAGTACTTTTTTTATTGGTCTTTGCGCTATTTGTTGTGAAATACATTATCTCTCCATCTGTACTAAACGACGTGCTACCGATGTTATATTTTGAAAAAAGTTCGGATGCAAATTCGGACATCACATTAATTGTAGAATCATAAACCATCAAAGATGAATAGGCCTGACCTGTAAATAAATCTTTTTTCCCAACAAGGGTAGAACTAAAAACGACCTTGTCTCGCCACACAACTGCCGCATAATCTGCTTCTTCGGTATTAAAAGTTGGTTTTGAGATGGTGTATGTTTCTTTTTCTTTTAGGTTCTGCAAGGAAGATTGCAAACGCAAAAAATCAGCATCTTTTGGATGGCGAACCGACATGGAGTCCAAAAAATTTCTACAAAGTTCTGTTTGGTCAGATGCCAACAAAGAAGAAGCATACCAATATTTAGCTTTTAGAGAAGTA
>JBGSOH010000067.1:0-2087 GCA_041739205.1 Saprospiraceae bacterium | reverse complement strand
TGAGGCTACAGTGTATGGAATCATTTCTTCTACAGGTGTAAAAGGAGTCTTAGTTACTGGGTATGGAATGTCTTCAGACGCTGTGTCTACAGCCATTTTGAATAAGTTGACCTTTAAACCATGAGTCAACTCTGAAATCGAGAATTTATAATAATCAACTGTTTTTTACCATGCCCATAAAGGGGTATTGCTTTGATTATCAATGCGCAGAAAGTATTTGTTTTCTCATCTTGAACATCAGTTGTTTTTCTCGTTGGTCTTAACCTTTATTTTAAAATACTTTTTAAATAAATTAACCCAAAAGACGAGCATTGACTTTGTCTACTATTTCTTGTTTGTCAGAAAGTACAAATAAAATATCATTTTCGGCAAGCACGGTCGACCCATTTGGTGTAATAAACTTTTCATTTCGTTTGATCATTGCAATTACTGCATTATTTGGGAAGTGCATATCTACTATTTTTTTGCCTATAGCTGGAATATGTGGATGTAAGGTGATTTCGACCATTGCCGTTTTTGGTTTTTCTGAAAGGAATATCTCTGTTGGTGCTAATGGTTTCACCTTTTCAGGAAGTGCTACATGCAGCCATTTTGCCACCACGGAAAGCGTTGTTCCTTGAATCAGCACTGAGGTCACCGAAATAAAAAATACAATATTAAAGATCATATCCGCCTTATCGATTCCTGCCAATAATGGATATGTAGCAAAAACAATAGGCACTGCACCACGAAGTCCTACCCAAGATAAGTACATTTTTTTACGAAACTTGGCTTTGTATGGCATTAGGCTCAAAAAGACACTGATTGGTCTTGCCACAAAAATCAAGAAAAGTGATATGATCATCCCTATCCCAAAAACCGGAACAATCTGACTCGGATATACCAATAATCCCAAGGTCAGGAACAACACAATCTGCATCAACCAAGCCAATCCATCAAACATCCTAAGTATGGTTTTTTTGTGAATTAAATCCTGATTTCCAAGATATACAGCACAAATGTAGATGGCTAAAAATCCATTTCCACCTACAAATTCGGCAAACGAAAACGTAATAAACATCAAAGCAATGACCAATACAGAATACAGCCCTTCAAAGTCAAGATTGATGTTATTGATGATGTATTTACTTAGTTTTCCAAAAACAAAACCCAACACAGAACCTAAGATCATTTGCATCAGGAAAACAGGTATGACACTAAATATACTTTTGTCTTGATTGATTGTCAATGTCAAAAAAGCGATCGTCAGCACATATGCCATGGGATCATTACTGCCGCTTTCGAGTTCTAATATTGGACGTAAATTACTTTTTAATGCTAAGCTTTTAGCCCGTAATATGGAAAAAACGGCAGCAGCATCTGTTGAAGAAACTATAGAGCCTAGCAACATACTTTCATAAAAAGTAAAATCAGTAATAAGCCAAACAAAAGTGCCAAGAATAGTTGCCGTAAGTAGTACTCCTATGGTAGAAAGCAGTAGCCCAACCCTTAATATAGGTCGTACAGTATCCATGCTTGTATCCAATCCACCAGAAAACAAAATAAAATTGAGTGAAACGATGCCAATGAATTGAGCCAACTGTGGATTATTGAAATTTATTCCACCAATGCCATCAGAACCAGCTAACATACCTATAGCTAAAAATAATAATAGGGTAGGCACCCCGAACTTGTACGTTGTTTTACCTGCCACTATACTTATGAATAGTAGGATAGAGCCAATGAGAATGATATTTTCGATGGTAATAATCATAAACTAAACAAAGTGATTCTTGCAAATATATGAAAAAATCGACAGAAAGAGAAAGGATAAGCAGTCTGTTAAAAAAAATCAATGTAAATTACAGAAAGTACTCCTTTTACAAAATATTTATAATCAGAAAGTTATGAAGAATTAGTCTTCCCAATAAATATTAAAACGGCATCTTGGAAAATAAAATTACAAATTTGAGTCCACTCCGAAAAGTATTGAAATAATAAAATACAAATATAGGATAAAAAATGGACACATGTTATAAATTTGTGATATCAAAATATATATAAACAGGATGCTCAAGAAATCACCGAAAAACCAACAGTTGGATATG
>JBGSOH010000460.1:0-3353 GCA_041739205.1 Saprospiraceae bacterium | reverse complement strand
CCGGGTTGCGGCGGAAGGTCAGAGAGTCGCCTGGTTTTACAGTCTCCAGCCGGTAAGGGCCGCTGCCTACCATCGGTTTCAGGGTCGATTTGTCGAATGTCTCGGCGTTGATCGCGTGGATACAAGTTGTTAGTAGATTGCATATAGGTACCTTCAAAGATGTTATCATCATATATACTGTTTATCCTGTGCCATAACTGTTTTTGATAAGTTCCAGTGTTCTGTTGTGTAATAATGTTATTTATAGTTCTTTGCTTTAGGATTGTAGTACCATGACGATTAATGACATATTTTGGGGCC
The DNA here is from genome assembly GCA_041739205.1 of Saprospiraceae bacterium. Classification (GTDB taxonomy): domain Bacteria; phylum Bacteroidota; class Bacteroidia; order Chitinophagales; family Saprospiraceae; genus OLB9. Next base: position 3,053 of record JBGSOH010000460.1, on the reverse strand, counting down.
AATATATTAAACTGTGTATTTAATTCAAATTCACTATCTTCATACATGTTTTGCGTAGCGTTATACTTAGTGATTTTTTTAAATCCTATGATTCCCCTACCGCCTTTATGCATTTTCATATCTTCATATCTATATATTGTAATGACGCTACCTTGTACATTAAAATTACTAACTACATACATAGGCACTTGTACAGTATGTACAGGATAAGGTGTCGACTCTGTACGAGTGTAAGTCGTACCAAATTCTGTCAGTTTATTATATGACCATGTGGTGACATGACCATGTCCATTTTTAATCCTACGCAATAGTAATTCTTCTCCTTGTGAGTTAAATTCAAGATAATTAGCATCACCGCCAATTGTGTTTCTAAAGACAATATCAGAACGTCCATCACCATTATAGTCGCCACTTGTTGCCACTGTAGCGCCTTCATTGTGTAACCACGGACTTATGACACGGTGATAGCCAGTACCCGCACTATAACATATTTCATAATTTGGATTACTAACTGTCCGACCTTTAAATATATCAGTCTTACTATCTCCATTAAGGTCAGCTACATGGATGATAGTGCCTACATAGTTTTCATTAATTGTAGGATTGACCCCATTTGACCAAGAAAAAGGTAACTCTACATATCCTGTGCCTGTCCCATATGCTGTATACCATTGTGTATGATTATTTAGATCAGGTCTTACCAGTATATCCGTTTTTTTATCACCATTCATATCACCGAACCACATTAGATGATATTCTGTAGGAAATCCTGCGTAATGTACAGTGACTCCTTCAGCAAAGTTAAATCTGAATATCTCTGATGTCCCTCCTCTAGTGATCATAAGCTCACTACGTCCGTCACCGTCAAAATCTATAGAGTTTACATTTTTTACACCCCAGTTTGTGATGGGATGATATACCGCTGCGGTAGGCAGTACGATCTCAGTGAATTGTGGCAAACCACCACCATAATATATAAAGGCTTTGTAATCTGTCAATACATCTATATGTCTCAATATTACAATTATGTCGATAATGCCATCGCCATTGTAATCTCCAGGTATTATACTCCGTTTGCCATTAGCAAATACGCTATACACAAATGAAGGGCGAGGAATTGTTAATTCTGTGCTTGTATTCCAGTCATCTGTAAAACTAAAAATGGTAGAGTTTTGATAGACGAAAAGAAACTCACCAGTAATAGTATTTAATGTTCTAACAGCATATGAATACATAATGTCATCAGCACCATCACCAGTATAATCACCCGAAAAATAATTATACCTATTGCCACCTGCACCGACAAATCCAGTATATGGCAATGTTTTAGTAAATTTCAGATCAGGAGCGGCAGTACCATAATTATTTTCGTATACCTTAAAACTCTCGTGGACAGCTTCTCCATCTTGAATGACTATTTGTGCCACTCCAAAATCAGTCACTCCATCACCATCGTAGTCACCAGAAAATATTTGTTTTGTTTCATCTAGTTCGATTAGTAGACCAGCGATGGGCAATTCGGGACCTGGTGTACCATACTGAAATATAGTTGGGTTCAGTTGGCTACCATCACTACCTTGTTCATAAATTTCTGAAAGAAAAACGTTCCTATCATCAGTACTATACTGAAAGTTATAAGTTTTGAAAGCAGTATTACCATCTGCTGAGATCACTATTTTGTGTAAAAGATATTTAAGGTTGACAGTATTACCTACTTCATAGGTTGTATTATCTACAGAAAGATTTCTATCTAAATATTGAAATTTAATAGTATTGTAGGGTGCTAGTCCTGTTAGTAAATTTCCGGTATACTTTATTTCGTCTATTCTACTATCTCTATCAGAATTATTATAAATAAAATCTATATAGTTACCATCAGGGTATGCTATTCTATTCAGTCTCCAAAATATGGTTTCAGTATTAGCTTCATTTCTAAACTTGGAAGTAACAGAGTTACCATATTCCATAATAACCCCATCTTTTTGTACAACCTTAAACCAATCAGGATTACCCGCTGTAGTACCACCAAATGATGTAATCAAGCAAAAGTCTTCCATCTCTTTGCCATAAGTAGATCCATTTCCACCATACGCACCAGTCTTACTGACTAGTCTCATGCCATCTATAGCAAATCTATCTCCTGAAAATTTAGCAGCTTCTACCACGCCATCATGATACATAGTCTTAAGAGATCGAGTGATAACAGATAAGCCACCTATGCCCCATCCTAGTCCTAGATGACCATTCCCTCCTTGAGAGTTATAATTAATGGAGACATTAGGGACTACACCATTTGTACCTGTAGGTATTTCTATGGGTATATTGTAGCTTGCAGCTCCATTGGCCACATCAGCAGATCCTGCCGTAGTACCCACATACAGTGATGTATTGATCGCTTTATTGTCAAATGTTGTGTTATTGTAAAGTGGATAATAAACTTGTTGTCCACTCAAATTACCCCATGTAGAAATCGCAAGTATAGTTACTACCATTCGGCCCCATACTTGCAATGAAATTTTATGATTCATTGCCTATTTTTTTTTGCACCATTAAAAATAGAATACAATGGTAACTTTTGCGGGGTCAGGCTAAATTTCCCTCATATTCGAAGGCGAAGATATAAAAAGATAAAATACACTGTATATACAATTTATCAAATCAAACAATAATTACTTATATTATACATATTTTACTTACCTTTACCCAAAATTTTCCTGACTAAATAATATATATAAGTTTATATAAACGCTGGTAAATCTATCCAAACAATTCGAGAACTCAATAAATATACTCAAGCTTATGTGGCAGACCAATTAGGTATTAGTCAAAAAACATATTCGCTTCTAGAGAGATCAGAAAATGAAATATCCCTTTCAATTTTATTAAAATTGTCAAAATTGTATAATATATCATTAAATAAAATTCTCGAACTAAATGCAGATGTAATTTTAAACAATTCACACAATAAAGTTGGGATTAGTTATTTTAATAACAACGGAACTTATCAAAATGAAGATGTAGAGATTTTTAAAGAGATAATTCAATCTCAAATA
>JBGSOH010000039.1:0-9622 GCA_041739205.1 Saprospiraceae bacterium | reverse complement strand
AGGTTGTAAGAAATAGGTATCACTCGTGTTTGATACAGTAAATGAAGTACCATCTACACTTGTAGCTCCATTATATCGATACCAAGTACCTGTCACATCATAAAACGGTTGTACATTATGACCTGTGGTAGGATCAAGATTAGCTACGATAATAACATGTTTTTCACTCGAACCTACACCCGAAGAAAAACGCATAACCCTTGGCGTGGTAATATTGCCAGCACCTAGACCTATATTGCCATAATCTGGTGTTGTCGCATAGATATTATGTCTATTTCTAATTTTCAAAATTCTAGACACTAGCGTATAAAGCTCTCTTCTTTTTATATCATCATAGTATTCCCAAAGTATAGGCTTTTCGCCTGTTCTTCCATTAAAATTAATACTGACATCATAACCAAGTTCTTGGAACTGCCACAACATTCTTGGTCCAGGAAGCAGCAGATTAAATCCTGCAGCAATCTTAAATCTATTAACAATATTCTCAAGTGTCGAATCACCATTAAAAGATTGAGTGACTTCGTAACCCAATCTTTCTTCATCGTGACTTTCCCCATAACTCATCCAATTGGCAAAGGTAAAGTCTCTACTACTTGCATTAAATACACCTGAATCGTAAATATTCGTATTGTCTCCGTTATAACCTAAAATAAATCCTTTCAGATCATTATGATGACCTACACCACTCCACATCAATATACCTTGATCTGCTAGAATTTTATCTTCATTAGCAACTGCCAAATGCTCAAAAATAACCACTGAACCAGGATTTCTACTTTTCATACCATCCACAATTCTTTCTAGCAAATCTATTCTATCATAATCAATTGAACTTGCCCATGGATCGCCTGGATCTTGTGCTGTCTGACCGATACCTTTGGTAAAGTCAAACCTAAACCCATCAAATTTAAACTCTTGTAACCAATAATCCAAAATCCTGTCCATCATTTTTTGTGTATGTTCACTCTCATGATTCCAATCTGCGCCCCACCATCCTGCAGGATCTGCAACCATTCTGTGGTCAGCATTGAACCAAGGATTATCATTAGCAGGTTTATTGTCTACACTATTCCAATACATTCTAGCCATAACGTTAGAATAAAATGCATGATTCAATACCAAGTCATTAAATACTTGAATCTTTCTTTTGTGGCACTCATCAATAAACTTCTTCAAATCATCTGCTCGCCCATATGCTTTGTCAGCTGCAAAATAAAAATTAGGATTGTAACCCCAACTACTATTCCCTTCAAACTCTGATATAGGCATGACATGAATCGCATTGATTCCAAGACCTTTTATATAATCAAGCCTGTCAATTGCAGCAAGATACGTTCCTTCTTCTGTAAAATCTCTAAAATGTAATTCGTAAATATTCAGTTCATTGATGGATGGTTTCGAAAATGACGCTGCCTTCCAGTCGTATGACTGTTGGTTAGTTTGTAATATAGATGCTCTATCAACAGCTTGTGGACGATAGGTTATCAAATCTGGATAAACAGTAGATGATATTTGTGAATCATCTGGATCAGAAACTTTGTGTGTATACGGATCTGCTACTTGGAGTACACCATCTATAAGATATTGGAAAACATATTCTTGACCTGGCACAAGATTATTTAATTCTATCCACCAATAATCGCCTTGGTCATCATCTACACCGTTATTATCATCATCTTCAAAATCTATATCTTCATCTTTAATCATTTTGAAAGCCTCGGATGGCGTCCAATTATTAAAATCTCCTACGACATAAACTACAGATTTCGGTGCTGTAGAGTTGTAACCTGAAATCGTACCAGTACCTTTTTTATATCTGTTGTATGTCGGTGCATGTAAAACCAATGTAGCCTTAGTTGCATCATTCTCATGATAGTTGATACCTAATTTTGTCCAAGAAGGTCTAGGTGCTTCATTTACTGCAAGATAACCTATGGCCGAAAAAGTTTTATATTTTACATTTCCTGAAAAATTAGCTTCAAGTCGGAATTTTCTGAGTGTAGTATTTGTCATCGTTAAGGTGTGTGAAAAAGAAGAACCACCATTTGTAAAAGTAATTGTGGAAATCACAGCATCTGTATCAGGGTTGAGTTCTTTTAGCGTCCACGTTGTAGGAGCAGTATTTGCACTAGCAGTATGATTAAAAGGTAAATTTACTTGTGAAAAATAAGTTGAAGTAGTTGGAAATGTAATACTAAAATAATTGCCAGGATCTACAATGTTATAATAATTTGCGCCATTGTTATCTTCTTTTAGTGATCCATTGGCACTTCTGAATAGAAAGTTGAATCCAAATATGTCTTTATCATTGGGTACATTATAAAATGTCCTTAGACTTGGAATGGTGAAGGTCCAATGATCGCCACCTGTATTGGTCATCTGGCCTATTCCGTCATCTTGCCCCCAATTGCCTATGGTGTAATTGAAACCATTTGGTGTAGATAAATTAGTAGAAACGCCTGAATGTAGATAAACCTTACTTGCACCAGCTAAGTCCGTTCCAGCGGCATTAAAAGTAATGGTAACCGTTTGGTTATCAGTTGGGAATGATGGACTTACATTTACTATTGGAGCAGCAGCTAAGACTGTGTAAGAATAATTAGAACCAGCATTATTATTTCCATTTATGGTAAATAGATCTGAATTGCTTGGTAAAATGGTCAAACCATCTCCAGAAGTAAATACATAATATTGAACACTAGTGCCAGAAGTTTGTGCTGGAATAGTTCCTAAAAAACTACTTCCACTTCCTGACATAGAAACAATGTTTGATGTAGCCCAATTATTTGTCGTATATCTCATATACACACCTTGACCCAGCGTTATATTTCCAGACATTGTCGCAGTTACGGTGACAGGTGACGTAGCAGGTACATTTGATGTTACAGGAGATTGCGATACATTAGTTATAGTTTTTACTGTACCTTGTACTTCAAAGATTACAAAATCACCCGTTGGATTAGTGCCAGCATTTCGAGTTTTAAAGATATATCGGTAAGTAGTAGATGGTACATTATAAAAAAGAGCACCACTTGTGGTACAGGTAGGATTTAAAGCGTAAATAGTATTTTTATCTATGCTTTGATCACTACCAGGATTTATAGTTCTTTGAGCCGTAGTGCCACTCCAATCAATTCCAAATCTAAAATATTGAGGTCCTGTGGCATTTGCAGTTAACTCAGCTCCGAAACTTGAGCCAAAATTAGAACTTAAATAGTTGAAATTTCCACTTCCCGTAGGACAATTGCTTCCCCCCCAACCAGATGAAAAACCACTACCCACAATAGCATTTTGACTTTTCGAAAATAATGGAACGATTGTTAATAGTACAAAAAAGAATCTAGACAAGAAAGTATACCGTTGATGCATAATGATTGATTTAATGTGACTTAATGTCATTACGACGCCAAGTTAAATCAAAATATTCATTTTAAAAACAATGCACCAGAATAATTACATTTTTTTGCAAAAAATGACATTAAACAAACCTAAGATTCTAGAAGCAACTAATAAATGCTAGTTCTGCATTTTATATAAATCCAAACTGATTTACAAAAGACTTTTTTGAATTATTGGAACAAGTTGTTTATTTGAAAGGCACAACTTCTTTATATTGCTCAGTTGCATATCCACCCCAAATACCCAATCCGCCTTTAATATTACTTGCAATACGTGTGTAAGATGAAAAAGGACCACCGCTATTTGCACTAAAATCTCTGGTATTCCAAAAATCGAAATGTGCTTTATCTATGGTACTCCACTTGATCGTTACCGTGTCTCCCCTAAGATATAGTCCAAAAGAATCAGGATCGAAATCACCACCTCTTCTTTCCGCTTTTTGTAAGGGTATATCAAATTTTTTACCATCAAAAATCTCCCCGTCGATGACAGAATTGAAAGGTGCTATAAAACCACTTCCTTCCGTTGCTGTCTGGTATCTGTAGAAATTAGCGACTCCTGCAGGATCATCTATAGTAACTAGAAGTTGCGCCAAAGTATCAGAAGGTTCACCTGGTGTATCGTCCCACCTAAGACTATCTAAGGGTACAAATGACGGAACCGTTGTAGTTGCTGTGATTTCTTTACCATCGATCAAGACTTTTAAGTCATATTTCCTGCCATAATCTTTGGTCAATTGTCCTAAAAGATCTACGTATAAACAGATATCAACAGCGCCACTATCCGGCGTATATCCTAATACCTCATATACTTGTGCCTTTAATTCTTCTGGAATATCACTCAAACATAGTTCAGTAAATGTAACTGTTTTATCGCCATCATTCACCGTAACTGTGGCTCCACGAAGGAACAATTCAGTAAACTTATCTGGCTCGATGGTTGATATAAATGGAATACTCTTTGTCAAAATCACAAACGTAGGATTACTATTGCTGCCGACTTCTACATATCCTTCTACAACTACTTCTTGCTCTTGCAAATTAGTATCAGGGATATATTCTTCTTCGCAAGAAAATAAACTTAGTGATAGAAGTAAAACAACTAGATATTTTGGATTAATATATTTTGATATCATCATTTTTGATTCCATTTAAAATTGTAAGTAATACTAGGTATGATAGGGAAAATGGTAATTTTCGAGCCAGTTATGGTACTAGAGCCAGTTTGAAAATCAGTTTCAGTATCAAAATTAATAAAGAAAGGATTTTTTCTATTGTATGAATTATAGACCGCAAATGTCCAGCTTCCTGAATAACTTTTTTTACTATCAGGATTAGGTGTATAAGTAGCTGATAAATCTAATCTATGGTAAGCATCCAATCTAGCACTATTCCTAGGTCCGTAAAAAAGGTTGACATTTTGCTCCACAAAGAAAAACCCTCTCACAGGTGTAAATAACTTACCACTTCCATATATAAATACAGCTCCAATATCCCATTTTTTGGCCAATTTATAGTTTGCTACAACAGAAAGATCGTGTGTTCGGTCATAAACAGCTGGATACCACCGACCATCTTCTATATCATCAAAAGATCTTTCGGTCCTAGAAAGTGTATAACCAATCCAACCATTCAGTCTACCTTTGGCTTTTTTAAGAAAAAACTCGGCACCATATGCCCTACCTTTACCGAAAACAAATGCATCTTCCACTTCTTTGGTAATGTCATTGACATAATTATCTGCATAATCTATTTGATTTTTCAAATCTTTATAGTACACTTCGATTGATGTTTCATATGTATCATTCTTTAAATTTTTGAAAACACCCAAAGCATATTGAATACCTCGTTGAGGTTTTACAACTTCAGTACTTGGCACCCAAACATCCGCTGGCAAAGTGCTGGACGAATTACTTACCAAATGAAGATATTGTGTGGTAAATGTAATACCTGATTTTATACTAAAGTTATTATTTGCTTTATAATTCAGTCCAAACCTTGGTTCAAAACCTGTATATGCTTTTGCCGTTTCGAAAGTGCCAAATTCTTCATTAGTAATTTTCGATGTATAAGGTCCTACTTGTTGGAAAAGGCTAAGTCTAAGACCAGAATTTAAAGCCCATTTGTCTGACAATTTCATATCATCAAGAAAGTAAATGGCACTCTCATTGGCATATTTCGGTAAAAACTCTGTACTAAAATCTACCTCACCATTTGATGCACTTGCAGTATTTGGCGTCAAAGTGTGATAAGTGTAATTAAGACCATATTTTAAAACATGATTGGTATTAGGATAATTTTCAAAATCAACTTTAAGATTCCAATCTTTTACACCAGAAAAAACTTGAAAAACAAATTCTTCTTGACCACCATTAAATTTAAATTGGTAATCATTGTAAATTGCGGAGACGTTCATAAACATTTTTTCACTGAATAAATGATTCCATCTTAATGTTGCTGTTTTATTACCATAAGGTAAATCAAACGTAAAATCCCTGCCTGGCTGCCTGAATTTTAAGACATCATTTCCAAAATATCCACTGAAAAACAATCTATTCCGATCAGAAAACTTGTAATTCCATTTGGTATTCAAATCATAAAAGTAATAATTGGTACCTTCAAAATCCGAGCCTTTTAATGCTGGTTGTGCCAAATCTAAAATGTACGTCCGTCGACCCGAAATGATAAATGAACTTTTATCCTTCACAATAGGCCCTTGGACAGTAAGTCGAGATGATATCAGTCCAATACCACCTTCTACTTCAAACTTTTTGTTATTTCCTTCCTTCATCTGAATATCAAGTACAGATGAAAGCCTACCTCCATAATTTGCTGGCATACCACCCTTTATAAGCGTAGTATTTTTGATAGCATCTGCATTAAATACTGAGAAAAAGCCCAACATGTGACCAGAATTGTAAACGACAGCTTCATCTAGGAGAACAAGATTTTGGTCAGGTCCACCACCACGAACATAAAAACCTGAAGTACCTTCACCAGAAGACAGAACGCCTGGAAGCAATTGGATAGCTTTCAGGATATCAACTTCACCAAAAATAGCTGGTAATTTTTTAATATTTTCAACAGGAAGTTCAAGAGTTCCCATTTGTGTTCCCTCTACATTTTTTCTTCTATCATCCTTCTCAGCAGAAATAACTACTTCATCTATGATGACACCTTCCCCAAGATCTACATTAAGGCTTACGTTCTTATCCAATTTAACCTCAAAAAATTGATCTTCACACCCCAAGTAAGTGACAGCTATCTTGTATGTTCCTTCTACCATGGTAAGTGAATAAAACCCATAACTATTGGTAGATGCACCCAAAGAAGGATTTTCTAAATTTACTATATTAGCGCCTATGAGCGTCTCCCCTGAAGCTTTATCCTTAACATACCCACTTATGGTATATTTATTTTGCCCAATCACAGCACCACTCAGCAAACAAAATAGTAGTAAAACAACATGTTTCATCAACTCCTTTTTAAATTTTTAATAATATTTATTGCTTTTCACCAATAAATAATTCGTTTCAATGTCAGATAACGTTTGAAATCAAAATTTGTTTATGAAAAATCATTATTTTTAGATTAAAGTTTATTTTTCTAGGACGGACGACAAACTTCTGCCCAAATGCACTACTTCTTCCTAGCCATTACTATCCTATCCTTTCCTTGTAAGTCTTTAATCAATGCTACATCACAAAAATGATCATCTGAAAAAATATCGACAACTTGTTTACCATAATTTTCATTGATTTCCATTAACACCATACAGCCTGAAGCTTGATATTCGAGCGTAAATTCTGCAATTGCTTGGTAAAATTCCATCGCATCTTGATTTACAAATAGTGCCACATGTGGTTCGTGATCAAGTACATTGGGATGCATTTTGCTTTTTTCACTATCAGTAATGTATGGTGGATTAGATATGACCATATCTACTTTGGGCAAAGATGACCAAGAAGTTTTGTCAAGAAAATCTACTTTTAAGAAGTTTACATTGGTCTGGTGTAATTGGTTGTTTTCTTGTGCAATTCTTAGAGCTTCTTGACTGATATCTACAGCAAATGCTTGTTTTACACTCATTTTTAAAGACATCGTGATAGGTATAATACCAGAACCTGTCCCTATATCTAGCAAACTCTTAAATTCATTATTCCTAAAAATAGGCAATGCATAATGTACTAACTCTTCTGTCTCGGGACGTGGTATTAAGACATCTTTGGTCACCTTAAATTTTAATCCAAAGAAGTCCGCCATCCCACCTACATATTGCCATGGTTCATGTGTCTTAAGCCTTTCAGTCATCGCAGTCAGTTTTACGATTTGCCCTTCATGAAGCAATTCTTCTGACCAAAAAGACACCCCAAAAACATCTTCTAAAAGATATCTAGCAATAATCGATCCTTCGCGATCATCGTAGATATGACCTAAATCGGCAGCTAACTTTGTATATGCTTCTCGGAATGTCATTGGTAAATAAAATTAGAAATTAAGAAAACCACCACCATAATTGAAACATATATTACATACCACTTTATGGGTAAATACTGTCGTAATGGTATATGATTAATTCGTGAATTATATAGAACTAAAAGTATTTTCTGAATAAAATAAGCTACCACTGTTGCCATGGCAAGCCCGTAAACGCCCCAATATTGTACCCACCAAAATGATAGCAAAACATTGACAATGATTTCCAAAATCGAAGTCCAAACGATTACTTTATGTTGATGAAGTGCAAAATTATACGCTTGTGGAAGTAAAACTCTACTGGTCAAAATCAATAAATATATATTAAAAATAAAGGCAGATTGTTTAAACTCTGAATTGTACACCATAGGGAAAATAAAAGGACTCAACAACATCAATAAAATAGCTACTGGAAATACAAAATGCATAAGTCGAGTAACCCTGACTTTTACCTCACTACTTGACATACCATCTTTTATTAATAAAGGAATCATGGCAGCCGACAGTGAACTGAATAATAAAGTAGAAAAAGGCATTTCCCTGGCACCGTACCGAAAAATAGGGAAAAAAGCTTCGTCAAAATAATGCATCACAAAAAGCCCATCGATCATATCCATCACACTACCTAAAAACACATTAATTATAATTGGTAATGAAAACAAAGTAAATGCTTTTGCCATTTTGCGATTCCAAAGTTGCCATTGACTTCGGAATACAAATACTAAAAAATACACCCATCTAATGAATGACCACAAAATCATTGCTATAAAAAACGAAGTCAATTCAGCTGACCAAATGGCCGCTAATCCAACAAAAAACAACATAACCGCATGACTCCAATGGCTATATTTCATAAGCAATCGAGCATCACCACGAAGATAAAGTACATTTTCTATCAATACTAAAGGTACTGACACAAAAAGATACAAGGCGCCATATTCCATGGAAGGAACAAAATCAAAACTTGTAAATAGTTGAACCAAATATCCATCAAAAATAAAAAATAATATACTTACAATTAAACTAAATCCAGTCAAAATCCAAAAAACGGTGGCCAATAAAACTTGCTTTTCAACTTCAGGCATACTCGGATAATAAGAAAGCAGTGCATTTTTCATTCCGATAGACCAAAAAAAGCTTACCGATGTCACGACAAAAATAATGACTTCATAATAACCAAGTTGATCTGCAGGTAATGCACTTTTTACCATAATAATACTTACCATTAGACTCACTACAAATCTTACAGCAAGAAAGTACTGAAAAGCAAATATGGGATCAGATGCTTTTTTATTATACAGTTGGAGCAACTTTGTGAACAATAAATCTTAAATTTAGTGGCCCAAAGATAGACAAAGAATCCTAAAGTTTTATGTTTGTAAAACTTACGTATGCATTACATCCATACGGCCCATAGTTGATACAATTCTATTGAATAACTCCAAGTAATAGATGAAGTGCAAAATTCCTACCAAATTATTATATGCTATAAACAAGCTTTTAGCATGACATTTATGTTAAATCGGTATCTAATACTAGTTATTGATACAATATTTATTTTTTATAAAGCATAATTAAACGACAAATACCATGATTTTATGTTATCATATAAGGACAAGGTAAGAAAACTACCTTTAAACAAGAATTTTATAAGGTTCCATTTTGGAGTGCCAAATCATATTTGTTGGAAAAGGGTAATCTAGTAGCGCAGACTATAAAATATTCCCTAGAAATAGTGTTCTGCGTGG
>JBGSOH010000024.1:0-4732 GCA_041739205.1 Saprospiraceae bacterium | reverse complement strand
TTTGCGACCCTAAAGACCTATTAGGATTACAAATCCATAAAAATCAAAGAAATCTATCTAAATTAAATTATCTGGAAATTTTTATTACCCCGATCCACAGAGCAGCGTAATAAAAAAGAGGCTATCTTTTTAGACAGCCTCACCTATTTGGCATTATGAAATTATTAGCACTTATGTTATAGGTTTTATCAGAGAAGACACTTTGGCTAAAAAAATATTTTTACTTCCAAATGATAATTTTTTTAACCCATGTAAAGAAGAGCTTAGAGAAAATCTTTTATTTGATTTTTCTATAGAACAAGGAGATACATTAAATGAATGTTTGCGGAACAGTGTAGAGCGTTTTGGAAATCCTGATGAGCCTTTCTACCCTAAAGTTGATTCAGTCAAATATGAAATAGACCAGTATGGAATAAAAAGAAAACATTTTTATTCCTTTGGATATTTTGAACAATGCAATTTTTTGCATGCTCCAGGATTTGTCATGGAGGGTTTTGGATTTTCGGATGGTCCCTTTAGAGGTCTTATTAATAGGAAGTTGATCAATTACTGTGAAGGAACTTTATCAGATTGTAATATCATTAGCAGTACTAAAGATACACCTTTTGACAATAATAGTAGAATTACCATCAGTCCAAATCCTTCATCAGAATTTATTACAATTGAGACAGCTTTAGATATAAATGTCGTCGAAATAATAAATCAAAATGGAATTTCAGTTCTCAAAGGAAATAACAAGGAAATTGATGTGAGTAACTTAATTACTGGCGTTTATTTTGTAAGATGTTCTACCTTGCAAAAAGAAATGTATTATAATAAGTTTATCAAAATATAGGCATCAGCCATTTCATATTTAAACCACAAGAAGATGAAATATTTATATACACTTTTGTTTTTTGTGAGTTTTTATCAAGCTTACGCCCAAAAGTATCAGCCTTTGGTAGAAGAAGGAAAGTATTGGATATATCAATTTTTACAACAACCTGAAGGTGGTGCTTGTATTTTTAATTGGACAGAAAAAGCGGAGATTCACCATTTTGGTAAAGACACATTATTGGGAAACATTTCATACAAAGAAATTCTTAACAGCTCTTTAAAACTTACTGGCGTCATGGGTAGCGTTAAAATCCCTTTTGAAATGGTTCAAACAAGGGTGATGGGTTATATAAGAGAAGATACTTTAACTAAGAAGATTTATGTTCTACCAAATAACTTGTTTACATCGCCATGTAATGAGGAATATACAGAAAATATATTGTTTGATTTTTCATTAGTACAGGGAGATTCTATCAATGAATGTTTGGCATATTACACATATCAATTACGAGATCAATTTGAATATCCCAAAATTGATTCTATTAAATTGGAATTAGATTTTCAAGGAAAGTTGAGGAATCATTTCTACTCATTTGGATATTTTGAACCCTGCAATTTTTGGCACATACCTGGATACATTATGGAAGGCTTTGGGTATATTGACGGTCCGTTCAGAGGTCCATTAAATAGACAATTAATTACTTACTGCGAAGGTACTCTAGAACAATGCAATATTATCATTAGCAATACCGAAGATTCTCGAACTGAAAATAATAATTTTACCATCACTCCAAACCCTACCACAGACTTTATCAAAATAGAAACACCTTTTGATATAACAAAAATTGAAATTGTAGATAGAAATGGTAGAATCATTCTCACAAGTATAGAAAAAGAAATAGATCTGAGTGGTCTAATTTCAGGTACATACTTTGTGAAATGTTTGATAAACCAAAAAGAATGGTATTATAAAAGGATAGTTAAACTTTAAGTGTGATGAAACAAAATGTAAGGCTCGTTATTTTAGTTTTTATATTTCAAATAGTGTGTTGTGGAGAAATTTTTTCACAATTGCTCAAAATCGAATATGAAGAATTTACGGCTGAGCATTTTTCTAAAAATGTAAGTTATTATTTTGACGTACAAAATAAGACTTTATTATCTCAAACATCGGGTTACATAAATGAACATCTTTATCAGTTTGAAATTTTTGATTTTGTTTATAAAACAAAATCAAAAGTTAATCTGAATACTCATAAAATAAAAATTGACACAATCAAAGTAGGTGACAAATTTAACAGGATGGAACTGACAGAAAAAAAGTGTGATGATAATAATATTTGTACATTGAAGTATTACAATCATTTATTTAATCCATATGCAGAAGGTGATACAAGTGTATTAGAACTTGATGTAGAAGTAGATTTTCATCATGAATTGGGCGAAATCCTGTTTAAAGAATATCTGGAATACTTACCTTCTATTGAAGTAGTTTTAAACTCCGAACGAGGTATTCTCCTTTATTATGAACATAGAGAAGCTGACACTTATATGAATTCATATATAAGGAAATTCATAGGATATTCGTATGTAGATGATGTTTTCGATTTTTCAACTTTCAAAGAAGTAAAGACATTGGAAGAACTTGTCGCAAATTGAATTTTAGAAAATGTGATTGTAATAAATTTTTAAGCTTAACTCAATCTATTTGTTTTCTAGAAATAATATGGGCAATAAAGTGATATTATCAGCTCTAATCTTCCTTTTTTACTATATCTCTACCCAAGATTAGCAGAAATGGCATCGTAATTGTAATTTTGTACCTTTAATTGAGGGAATTCGTATTAATAAGGACAACATGAATGTTTTAAAGTTTGGTGGTTCTTCTGTGGCCAATGCAGAAAGAATCAAAAATATCGTATCTATCGTCAAACCAAGATTGGATGCCGGTGAAAAACTTACCATCGTTTTTTCAGCATTCGGTGGTCTCACAGATTTGCTCATTGAGATGAGTGAACTCGCTAGTCATGGGAAGGACAAGTACATCGCATTGTTTCATCAATTTAAGGATAGACATGCTGAAGCTGCTCGATCGTTGCTGTCACCTGCTGTTTATAATCAAGTGAGTGTGACCTTGGATGAAAATCATGATACACTGAAGGATTTGCTAAAGGGTATTTTTCTCGTCAGGGAAGTTTCTCCACGTACGCTTGACTACGTCATCAGTTTCGGAGAGCGTAATGCCAATTACATCATAGCGGAAGCGATGAATGAAAACGGTATCAATGCAGCATATCTCGATGCACGTAAAATTATCAAAACCAACAAAGATTTTGGTGCAGCAAAGGTCAATTTCAAACTGACGGACGAAACCATCCAACAATATTATATAGAACATAATGATAAAGTACAGATAGTCACAGGATTCATTGGCTCAGATGTAGGTGGATTGACGACAACACTTGGTCGTGGTGGTTCGGACTATACCGCAGCTATTCTTGCTGGTGCGCTACATGCAGAAGTATTAGAAATATGGACAGATGTGGATGGCGTACTTACTTGTGATCCTAGGAAGGTCAAAAAAGCATTTACCATACCTAGGTTGAGTTATGTCGAAGCCATGGAGATGTCGCATTTTGGTGCCAAAGTGATCTATCCACCTACGATACAACCTGCATTGCGCAAAGGAATTCCCATTTATATCAGAAATACGTTTAACCCTGCATTTGAAGGTACTTTAATCCATAAAGAGCATGACCCGAGTTTCAAATCTACGATAAAAGGTATCAGTTCATTGGGCAATCTGTCTCTGATTCGTCTTCAAGGCAGTGGAATGATGGGTGTGCCTGGTGTGTCTGCAAGGCTATTTTCTGCACTTGGAAAGGAAAAAATCAATGTCATTCTGATCACCCAAGCGTCTTCTGAACATTCGATAAGTATAGCCATCACGGACAAAGAAACAAAAAAAGCGATTCACGCCATTACGGAAGAGTTTGAAAAAGAAATAGAAGATGGACTGATCGATCAGGTGAAAGCAGAATCAGATTTGTGCGTGGTAGCCATCATAGGAGAACAAATGAAAAATGTGCCAGGTGTGGCCGGAAGACTGTTCGAAGGATTGGGTAAAAATGGTATTAATATTGTGGCAATTGCCCAAGGTAGTTCGGAGTTGAATATATCTTTTGTAATCAATAAACAAGATGAGTCCAAGGCTTTGAATGCCATCCATGATTCATTTTTCCTTTCTGATACCAAGCGAATCCACGTCTTTATGGTAGGTGTAGGTCTCATAGGCGGCACCTTGCTCAAACAAATAGAAGAACAAAAAGAAACACTTAAAACGCAGAATGGTCTCGAAATTACCATAGCAGGTCTAGCCAATACTAAAAAAATGGTATTTGCCGAAAACGGTATCGATTTGAATCACTGGAAAGAAGCTTTGGACACAAGTTTGGATGTCTCAGATAGCCAAACATTTGTGGATAAGATGATTGAAATGAATCTTTCTAATTCAATTTTTATAGATAACACAGCGGATGGTAAGATTCCAGATTTGTACGAACAAGTGTTTAATGCAAGTATTTCTGTAGCCACACCTAATAAAGTAGCCGCTTCATCTGCCTATGACCAATACAATCGATTAAAACAATTGGCCAAAAGAAACAATGTACAATTTCTATTTGAAACCAATGTAGGCGCAGGACTTCCTGTAATTTCTACCTTAAGAAATTTGATCCAAAGTGGAGATAATATCATAAAAATAGAAGCAGTATTGTCAGGTTCAGTTTCTTTTATTTTTAATAGTTTTGACGGAAGTAAGCCATTCAGCCAATTGGTGACAGAAGCCAAAGAACTAGGATATACAGAGCCAGATCCTAGGGATGATTTATCGGGTGCAGATGTAGCTAGAAAAATC
>JBGSOH010000015.1:0-11843 GCA_041739205.1 Saprospiraceae bacterium | reverse complement strand
CAGGACTAACAACAAAAGCCGTATCAATTAATTCAGGATTAAGATCTTCCAATAATGTTTGATGTGATACTTGATGACTTAGTGTTTGATCTACACCGTTTTCATGATCATAGAATTCCAAATGTAAATATGGAAACTGTGCATTAAATTGGTCAAATATATCTTGAACTGTGGATTTTTTGGTGAGTTTCATTTGTTTGTTTTTATTGGTTCTTATAAAATACAACACTTTTTATTGCCACAAACTTAAGAGCTTACTTCTTTATCAAATATGATTTTTATCAGTTTAAGAGCAATAAAAAGTCATCTTGTAAATACCCGTTACATTCATTGAATGCTCAACAATAACATCTTCTTGGTTGTTAACTTTTTTTGTTTTCCATAGTCATTTTGTTTACCATAATTTTTTCATGAAAACCTTATTAATATTACTCATGCTTTCCACGACACAATTGGCAACTTCCCAAAACGATACCTTGATATATGTAGGTGACCCAATGTGTTCTTGGTGTTATGGTTTTTCACCTGAGTTGGATAAAGTTAGAGCCGCTTTTCCAAATGTGCCTTTTGAAATTGTCATGGGTGGTTTAAGAGCAGGTGGCACCGAAACCATGGGCGAATTAAAAGATTTTTTATACGATCATTGGATAGACGTGCAGAAAGCTTCTGGTCAAAAGTTTAACTTCTCCATCTTAGATCAAAAAGACGTATTGTATGATACAGAACCTGCCTGTCGTGCAGTAATTGTTGCTAATACATTAAAACCTGGTGTAGGTTACGAATACTTCAAAGCAGTACAAGAGTCCTTTTATGTTCAAAATAACCTGCCTGCCGATATTGACACTTATATTCATATAGGAGAGCGATTCGGGATAGATCCTGAGTTATTTCATAAACAATTCAAAGACAAACA
The DNA here is from genome assembly GCA_041739205.1 of Saprospiraceae bacterium. Taxonomy (GTDB): domain Bacteria; phylum Bacteroidota; class Bacteroidia; order Chitinophagales; family Saprospiraceae; genus OLB9. Next base: position 10,930 of record JBGSOH010000015.1, on the reverse strand, counting down.
AGCGAAAGCGGATTCGTATTCTGAATTTGATCTTGCAAATGCCATGGGTGTTAAAGGATTTCCTTCATTAATAGCCAAGATTGATGGGAAATTATATTTAGTCACCAATGGTTACCGAAAGAGTGATGAAATTATAAAATTGCTGAAGGGTAGGGGAATGGAGTAAGTTTATGATTGTTGAGTTTACTCAGAAAGTCCTTAGTTCAATTAAAGTGAAAAATATTTATGACTACTACTTTGATAATCAAGCGTTTCCCTTCAGGGTCAGGGTAATAAACGGTTGGTTATCAATCAATTTGTGCTTTCGGAGTTTACTCATGTTTTTTCATTCGTTAAAATCGAGATAGTAAACGTCTGTATCATTGCGCAATATATTTTTCACCTGAAATCCATTCGATTGTGGAATGAGTTCTACTAGATCGAATATAATACAAGATTTGGGTAACGCTGAAAATATTAAAGTAAAAACAAATTCTGAATGGGCAGGAACCAAGGTCCACGTTGGAAATCCACTAATTTTTTCATAATGCACAAGTTCACTTTGATGACTCGAATGTTGGTCAAATAGAAAGGTAGTAGGCCATATTCTGATAAACATGTCATCATGCTGAGTTTTGACAAATCCATGTATGATTACTTGACCTTCTGTAGATGCATATGCTTGCAATGCTTTTAAGACCTTTTTGTCAATCTTAGTTTTTGGCTTATCTATAATTGTAGGAGACATATTCGTTTTTAAGGGTAATTGTTAAAAGAAAAACGCTTGTTATTGAAAAATAGTTATTTAGATAATCAAGCTTAATGGGAAAGGTGATTTAAAGTAAAACACGGCAAAAATGAATAAGTCAAAGAAAATTAATGCAAAAATCAATCATTTTTACCATAAATTGTACAAAAATGTGTTGTTTTCGTTAAAAAAGTAGAAGTTTTATTCCCAACAAAAATAAATATTACGTACTTTTGTGCTCATTTTTAAATAACAAAATTTTTAATCACATGATTGCAATCGTAAATATAGCTGGTCAGCAATTCAAAGTGACAGAAGGCCAAGAGCTTTTCGTCCACCAGTTAGAAGCCGCATCAGGTGCATCTGTTAGTTTCGATCAGGTTTTCCTGGTAGATAACAACGGAACTGTACGTGTAGGCACGCCGGTATTGAGCAATGCCAAAGTTAATGCCACTGTCATAGGCAACCAAAAAGGTAACAAAGTAGTTGTCTTCAAAAAGAAGAGACGTAAAGGTTACCAAAAGAAAAATGGTCACAGACAGAGTTTTACTAAAATTAAAATTGATTCAATTTCTGCGTAACTAGTAAGTTAGCAGGCATTATCTAATCTAAAAAATAAAGAAAAATGGCTCATAAAAAAGGTGTCGGTAGTTCGGATAACGGACGTGATAGTAATAGTAAGAGACTAGGAGTTAAACTCTTCGGTGGTCAATTTGCAAAAGCAGGAAATATCCTCGTGAGACAAAGAGGTACTAAATTCCACGCAGGTGAAAATGCATACTTAGGCAAAGATTTTACCATTCACGCTAATGTAGCAGGTATTGTTACATTCAGAAGAGGTAAAAACGATAGGACTTGGGTAAGTATCACACCAAAATTGGATGAAGTAGCAGAGACAGTTGCAACAATGCCAAAAGCAAAGCCTGCGCCAGTAGTAGCTCCAGTAGCACCTGCTGCACCAGTAGTTTCGGAAGATACTTCAGAAGAAGAGTAAGAATATCTAATTTTTGATTGTGTAAGTAAGCCCATATCGATTTACCGTTGTAAGCACATTCAAATAATTAAATTAGCATTAAAAAAAGGGAGCAAATCTAATTTGTTCCCTTTTTTCGTTTTATGATTCATCTAAACCTTAAACATTAGACTTTCTACCTTAAACTTTCAACGTTAAACTTGTACAACCTACTATTTCACCTTCGCATAAGCAGCCTGTACCACATCTCGTACTCCTACGTCGCTTTTGCTTACCATCACAATGATTTCCATTTTTTCTGGATTAAATAAACCTTCTTTTATGGGTAGAGTATAAGTAGGGAATTTCTTTTTAATAACATCATTAGCTTTCAAATTAGACCCAAAACTATCACCCGTGGCATTGGTCATCATATCCATCAATACATGTTTGTGTTCATAGTCTTCAACATATTCTGATCCATTTGATTGTGCATCAATAATATCAGATTCAGTTAGATAGACGCTGATATTATAATTACCAGCTAAATCGACTAGAGGAATCACTGACACATCAAGGTCAATCGTTTTTCTGCTTTCATCATAATCAACTGCCAAAAGAATATTCATTTGATGAGGCTTTAAAAGTTCTTTTTCCACTTCTGCCAACCATAAGTCAGGACTGCTAAGTGCATAAGGTTCCTGATCATCTTCTGTCAAAATTCGATTTGTTGATGCAGCTGGTTTTCCATACCATGGCTCGAACCATTTCTCCAGTTCTTTTGCTTTTTGATTTCTAAAATCATACTTACTTTTGTCTTTGATAGGTTGGGCCAAAAAGTTCCCATGAATACCTACCACAGCTACCTTTCCAGGATATTTTGCTAAGATATTCTCAATGGCCGCACTTCCTTTTGGACAGTTAGGACAGCTAGCACCTGTAAGCTCTTCTATCAATACTATACGACCAGAATCAGGAATCACTGGATCTTCGATATTAAGCATAATTTCATTACAAGAATAAATGGTGATTGCCGCGATCACAAAAATGAATATTTTATTTATTTGCCTCATATCGTTATATTTTTTTGATATATTAAAATGTTGTACTCATGTTAAATCGGATTCCGCTAAATGCAGGCTCTAGACGACAGATACCTCCACTACACACGATTCCTTCTACTTGTTTTACGTATCTTACACTATACCTTTGGGCATCATGTAAAAATACCAAACCGGCAGTAGGATAGATTGTTTTTTCTATTTGGCCTTTAGAGTTTGCTTTTTTAGGATCAATATTATACATTATTGATCCTTCAAAAATCCATCTAGGAGCAATACTAAATTCTGCTAAACCAAACAACCAACTACCAAAATCTTGTTTTGTTTTCATATACTGAAATTCTGCGCGTAGTGCTTTTGCTGGCGTAAACTTGTATAGAAAGTCCACATACTGAGTTATGGTTTTTACCAATGGAACTTCAGATTTCATCTCATAGACTTCTTGATTATAGGTCAAAAACTGAATACCGGATGTCAATTGCCATTTTCTTTTGTGTTTGTATATCACTTCAGTAAATAATTCCTGAAATAATCTGTCGCCTTCTAAAGTTTTAATATCAGAATAATTAACACCAGCACTTAATGCCTTGCTAAATTTATATTTTACATCCATGACATAAGCCATTTCAGAAATATCTTGAGCAGCAGGACTATAACGAGCTGTAAGTCTGTAAGTGTTTTGTCTATTAAGTGGTACTAAATAATTAACCAATCCCCTGATCAATTGTAAATTAGGGTCTATCCTAAAGTTGAAGCTCTCTGTTCTTTTTACTTCACCTGTCACACCGAGTTTACCTGATGCATAAGACAGACTGGCATAAAGTACAGAACCTGGTTTTTGCTCCAATTTGCCTATGCTACTACCTACGAGTTCTGCTTTTTCAGCAAATGCATTGTAATAAATATCATTTGACTTAAGTGCCACTTCAGTAAATAATGATATCGACTTGTAGCTCAAGGTATTATAAAATGTACCTGAGTATGCATTATGATTAGGTTTAAATCGATCTTCTGTTTGATATGTTCTGAGAGAGTTAACCACACCTTCCATATTTTCATCCGAGATCGTCCTGTTGACAAATCCAAATCCTGGTGCTAAGGTGAGTGGGCTTTCTTCTCCAAAACTCAAAAATCCTTCCAACCTTAGTCCTTTCAGATTGCCTGTGTAAGTCTCAAAAGCATTTTTTTGTCTTCCAGCAAATGCCATAACATTCCATGATTTGCCAAGGTCATACTTACCACTTGCACCATATAATGCATTATCTATAAAAAGTGGTCGTGTCTCAAAAGCCCTAAAAATGAGTCCTGAACCAATCTGATCATACAGATATCCGACACTCAGTTCAAGTTTATTTAATGTTTTTTTAGCATACCATCTTCCTATTCCGATTCCTGTAAAAGAACCTGTAGGATTACGAAGGTTGGAGTTATTAAACATATCAAACCTTGCGCCTATGGTGAGTCCATCTATCGTATAATTCAGATTGAGCCATGCTTCACCACCAAAAAATTGATGGTCATATTGTGGTGTATTGATCGCGTTAATAGATGAGTCGCGTATAAAAATATTAGCATTGGTTTCAAATGCACCTGAGAAAACGCCCTTACTTTGTTTTTCTTGTGCAAAAACGATGCTCTCTGCAAATAATAATAAAACAAATAAAATTTTAAAAATGTGTTGCATTGGTTATGACTTCGATTGGTTCGTATTATAAGGTGATACCCATTCATAAAAATAATAGATATACCCGTTAGTTAATTAAATCGGATGCAAGATAAAAAATATTATAAAATGACTTAGGAAATATTGTACAAAATCATATTCAAAAGACAATTGTATGATTTTTGGTTAAATTATAGTTAAGTATTTATGGATTATTCATTATCATTGTGACTTTTATTTAACTTAGCCATCTAAATTAAAAAAAGTCGTATGAATCTCTTTAAATCTTTAAGTGTTTTTGTTGTTTTGGTAATCTCTTTTGCCTTTATAAATAATGTAAATAATCCTTTTCCTTCTATCAATATAAAGACAATAGACGGTAAAACGGTTAATACAAGTGATTATACATCTAAAGGAAAAATTACAGTCGTAAGCTTTTGGGCGACGTGGTGTACACCTTGCAAAAGAGAACTAGATGCTATCAATGAAGTATATGCTGATTGGGTAGACAAGTATGATATACAATTGCTTGCCATTACTATAGATGATGCAAGAGGACTGACTAAAGTGCCTGCAACTATTCAATCTAAAGGGTGGGAGTTTACAGTCCTCGCAGATAGCAAACAAGAATTGCAACAAGCACTCAATTTCCAGACCATACCACAGACCTTTTTATTAGATCAAAAAGGAGAAATCGTGTATGCTCATAATGGTTACAGCCCAGGTGATGAAATCAAGTTGGAAGAAAAAATTGCAGCGCTTAAAAAGTAATTGAAACGATATATCCATTTTAAGAATCTCAACCTACTTCTGATGTTAAATAATATAAAATGGGCAATTATTCTTGTGATATTGCCTTTTATGTCTTGTAAAAATAGTTCTTCAAAGGCTGATAACACAGCTTCTGTTGATAAAACAGCTGTTCTTAAAGAAGCACTCACTATCCAAGATGATGCCATACATATTGGTATTGAGGTAGATAGTCTATTGGCCGCAAAATTTGCACAAGGTGCTGTAGCTCAAAATATTGACTCTTTAAGGGCCATACTAAAAGAAGTGGATGCATGGAAATATAACATGGTAAAAATACCAGGCTTGGCACACGATCACGATCATGATGGTCATGACCATTCAGGACATGACCACACACACGACCATGACCATGGTGGCACAGATGCTGCTGCTCACCTGACGCCTGAAGAAATCAAAAAGGTACAAGAAGAGTGGAAGGCAGCTATTGAAGCTATCCATGAGAAATTGAAGTAGAATTCAATCGTTTTGTGCTTTAAACAATGCCAGTAATCGATTTTGTATGAAGTAAAAAAATGGTAATCAATATGTTATAAATAATATATGGTTAGCTGACTTTAGCTAGTATTTCTAGTCTTTTAGCCTGAATTAAAGTAAGTTTAATATCTTTTTGGCGATATTTTCTAGACATAATATATTTTTTGTACATTTGACTGTTTTTTATGTTACAACCAACTTCACATGGGTAGATTAGTTAGAATAGTCATATACGCTTTAATTATCCTGATACTATACTTTTGGGTGTCTGCAATAATGAATGCCTATTATAAAAATAAAGAACAAAAGATAGCAGAAGAAATCACTACAGACACACTTCCACCTCCGGACACTAGCTTGCAATATACCGAAAGTAATGAAAAAATTTCAGACGGTACCATGATATCAAATGAAGATATTGTAGATGGTAAAATAGATTATAACGACGTGGACTCCAAAGTAGAAGAAATGGTAGAAAAGAAAAAAATATCACCACTACCAGTAAAACAAGAATCCAAACCTGCTGTGAAACATCAAACAACAAAAACACAACCAATTAAAGAAGTTCCAAAAAGCTCAACTAGTACCGCAAAAGGGTTGGCGGGAGATGGTGGGAAATATATGGTAATGGCTGGTAGTTATTTGCTTAAAGAAAATGCACAGAAAATGGTCACCAAACTTAAAGCGATGGGCTATTCTCAATCAAGTGTAGTGGTCTTCACTGCATCACAATACCATTCTGTCATAGCTGCTAGATACTCTTCAGAAACACAGGCAAGAACCACAGCAACTGATCTAAAGCAAAAAGGCATCGACAGTTTTGTCAAGGTAAAATAATAGGTAAGATATGTGTGGAAGGTCATCACTTACCAAAGTAGAAAAAGAGATTGAAGCACGTTTTAAGGCAACTTTTTATTCTGACGAATTAGTCAGATATAATCCACTTCCAAATTTTAATGTCGCTCCTACACACATGCATCCTGTCATTACTTCTGATGATACTACACAGATCCATTTATATCGTTGGGGTTTGATTCCTTTTTGGGCAAAAGACGTAAACATAGGATCAAAACTAATAAATGCTAGGGCTGAAACCCTTCAGGATAAAACAGCTTTTCGCCAAAGTCTAGCTACCAAAAGATGTATTGTCCCACTTGATGGTTTTTATGAATGGAAGACGAATGGAAAACAAAAAACACCCTACAGAATTATAGCAAAAGACCAAGATATATTTTCTGTAGCAGGTTTGTGGGATTCGTGGCAGAATACAAACGGTGACACCATTCACAGTTTTACCATCATCACCATTGCACCCAATACGCTGATGAAAGAAATCCATGATAGAATGCCCGCCATGTTACTTAAGGAAAATGAAAACTTATGGTTGGACAATGAGATAAAACCAAAAGATGCACTACAATTACTGCTACCATATCCATCAGACCAAATGGAAGCATACCCCGTTTCAGATAAAGTCAATAGCGTGAAAGCAAACGACAAATCTCTCATAGAAAGAGTCATCCCTAAACCCACCATCATCCAAACTTCCTTATTCGATTAAACATCGAATTTGACAGATCGAATTTAACAGATTTTTCAAATCTGTTAAATTTATGATTTAAACCCATCACCCATCACCCATCACCCATCACCCATCACCCATCACCCATCACCCATCACCCATCACCCATCACCCATCACCCATCACCCATCACCCATCACCCATCACTCATCTCTCAAAAAACAACCACCTTCTTATAGACAATCTTACCATCCATCTTTATCTTAACAAAGTAGGTCCCTGCCGGATGCGATAGAAGATCTACTTCATCACTTAACGTATTTTTTTCAAACACTAGCATCCCAATATGGTTGAAAATCTGAATGACAGCATTACTCGCCCTTTGGTTTTGTATAATAATTGAAAACTTACCTGAATTTGGATTTGGAATGATCTTTATGTCATTGCTATAGTCTGTAGGATCTGTAGACGAACAAATATCTATGTAAAGTGCTTGTTGTGTACTTGCCATACAATTATTTTCATCTGTAAATGTATATGTAATTTCTTGAATACCAGGTATAATCATTTCTGATGACAGTGTTCCATTAACAATGTTTTCACCTGTATAAATTCCGCCTTCAGGTTTGCCACCACTTAGAATTATAGGCAATTCAGAAAGACAGATTGTGTCCTTATCAAGATTAAGACTGACTTGCGGTAAAGGATTGACAGCTATTTTGATCGTATCAGATCCTATTATACAACCTTCTTCATCTGTACTTATAACACTGTACTCGCCTGATTCATATACAATGATATCTTGAGTAGTTGAGCCATTACTCCATTGGTAGACAGATGATTGTGTAGTGGAAAGTATGACAGAATCACCAATGCAAAATGTATTAGAACCACTACTTATGATTTGGTTTGTTGATTTGGGAGCAATGGTCCATGTTTGTGTATAGGTGGTATTATGAGATTCATCTCTAATTAGTAGGGTAGTGTCTTGGACAATAGCTTTCAAAGTATTTTCATTGCCTGAAAGTTGGTTTTCCAAGATTACTACAGAGTCTACATTGGTGCCAATTGGTGTACCATTAAGCTCCCAAACTACCTTTAGTGTGTTAGGATTAGGTTTTATGAGTGACAGATGAAATGTCTTTTGGTCACAAATTTCTGCTTGGCTCGTTTTGGGATAAAAGTCCATAATAGTAGATCCCACTAAGTTTTGAATTCGTTTTACAGTAGACTCTGAACAAACAGCACAAAATTCTCTGCCCAAAAATCGCATTTTACAGTCATTGTGTGGCCTATACCAACTAGCAGATTGACCACCACAACAATGTTGGTGAATGCCTATATTTTTAAAACCCATCCAATTCTTCCATTTCACTTTCGAAGGGTCAGTTTCTTTGGTCAAGTTTGTCCGTTCATTAGCATATACATCACCAGCGTAATACTCATCAGCCAAAAAAGCAAATGAATGCCCTAGTTCATGTACCGCCACGTCAAAACTTGATGGTCCATTGGTAGCTGTGGCAAATGCTCCACCTGAACCACCATAATAAGGAGAATTACCTAGTATAACTACTTGATCATAATTCGGGAAATTGCTTGCAAGCACATTAGCTATATTGCCATTTTTGGTAGGTACCACTAATCTATGGATGTTCGCATAGTCAAAAGTCACACCAAGATAGGTATTGGGATTAGATACGGGCACATTGGCTGACGAGCAGTCGCTTGCAGTATTTGGATGCTTTACACCCGACTCTTCTGAGATAACTTCTATGGCAAAAACATTAAAATATTCTTTATAATTTGACCATGGTGCTTGGCTAAAAAGGTATGTGGTCATCTCTGTTGCATTCAGGAGAAATTTCGCCTGTTCTGTTTCCGTATATCCATCTCCCATGACTACAATATTTATAAACTTATCCTTGCTACCTTGATATTGGATGGTATCTACTTTAAAAACTTGCGCCAGGGCAAATTGACTTATGGTCATGAAAAAATAAATGATAATTGCTCTATATAATATCATGATTTAGATTTTTAAGGTGATTAGTTCTATGGGTGAAGCTCCATTGATTGTTTCTTCTATTTTGATATACTTACTTTCTGCATTCAAAGGTAACCTCATGAAAAATTCTTCTTTTGTCAAAATAACTGTTTGTGTAGAAAGACCATCTTGCTCATGACTATGTTCCATTTTTTTGAATAATGGATGGTCAAGATAATGTGTACTCAAAACACTAGTATCACCCAAAATTGAAAATATAAGTTTGTTTGGATGATCCAATAGGATAGACTGAGGTTTGATCCTGCCTTTCGTTTGTGTAGTCTGTTTTAGTTTTAATTGACTTTTTGAATTCCTTTCTGTTCGACTGATATCCATTACAAGAAAACAGATGACATCTTCAGTTATGTCACTTTCAAATAATTCTACCAAGGATACACCCTTAGATGTACGACACCCAAAGAGAAATAGCAAACCAAAAATCACCAACAAAATTGCAAAACGTATTCTAATTACCATGAAAATCAATTCTAAAGCAAATAAAGTTATTTACATGAACAAGTCATAATTTTTTAAGCACTCTTTTTCATCATGATTCATCTACTTTTAAGACAACATTGTTCAAGCTCCAATTTCAATTTGTAATATTGCAAATTGTCAAACTCCCAATACCTTATTTTCGTCCTTGATGCTAATTCCAACGAAGACCTATGAGCGAAAGTTATAACTGTGCTTCATTTCGACCATTAAGTTGAGTGTAACGAAGACTGATGAGCAAAAATCCTGACTCCACATCACTTTCGACCATTAAAATATAATCCTACATAATGCGAAGCAAACTCTGCACAAGCAATCGTGTGCAGCTTTAGCAACAACAACTCTGCAAAATCAATTGACCTCGAAAACCTGTCCCTATAGGGACAAAATATAGGTAGAAAACAAGATGTAAACCCAATCCCCGTGCCTTTAGGTACGGAAAAAAAAAATCTGTGCAATCTGTGTAGTCTGTGAGATATAAAACTCATCTTCATAATAGGAACTCGAAAACCTGTCCCTACTGGGACAAAATATAGGTAGAAAACAAGATGAAAATCCAATCCCTGTGCCTTTAGGTACAGAACAACAACGCAAAATATCTGCGAAATCTGTATCGTCCGTGAGATATAAAACCCATCTTCATAATAGGAAAATACTGTTCGTCGTAGCGTCCCCGCTACGATGCAATATCATCAGGCATCTTGTCTGCGTTAAACCAAAATGCTGAGCGAAAGTCTTTAATGTAAATCCCTTTCGACCGTTAAAATATTACCTTACAAAATGCGAAACTCCCTTTGAAAAAGCAATCGTGTGCAGCCCTAGCGGCATCTGCAATTTCCAAAATCACTTCTTCTTCACCATTTCCCCAATCGCATCGTCCCAATTATGCCCACCAAATTTCACCATATCTTCCCTATGCAATCGATGACTATGCGTCAATTCTCCTTGATTAGCGATAGAATTTTGCAAATCTTGCCCTTTAACTCCTTTAGCCCCACCTTTTCCATCTGCTTCATACCACTTTTGTTTATCTGAATTTTCCATTTCACGACCACATTTATGGATCAGTTCTTCTTCCTGTTCGTTTATATTATCATAAGTGGCCGCCTCATTATCCACCAAGTCAAGGACAGACATATACGTCATACCCGTTACTTCTTGAATTGTTCCATCACACCA
>JBGSOH010000003.1:0-12829 GCA_041739205.1 Saprospiraceae bacterium | reverse complement strand
CACTTGAAGTTACTACTTTTACCATACCGCTATGATTTTCACCAAAATTAGTGAAAATTGTTGAGAGTGAGAAATCTTTAAAGACTTATTTTTATTGACTTTCTCACTCTATTTTTATTGTAGCTTGCGGATTTAAGGTATTATAATAAAATATTATGTATTTTTGTCACTTATTTAAGGTTTTCAAAATATAGACTTTTCGATTATGAGAAATTTGTTGTTTATAATCATAATTTTTGCCTCGGTATTACCAGGCCTTTATGCACAGAATCCCCAGCTTAAGTCAGGTGTTTCTTTTAAGAAGTTATTTCTTGATTACCAATCACAGAACGATGGTACCTTGACAAGTTTTAAGGATTATAGGCATGGTTACGAATTGGGTTACCAAAGACAATTGACCAATAATATTGCGCTGAATTTTCCTTTGCGTTACGGTTTAGTGAATTCGCACATTGACTCCTTAGCTTCTGTTAATAAAAGTATTTTGAGTCTTGATGCACAGTTTCAATATCAGTTTTTTAAAGAAGGCAGAAGGTTTATACCATACTTAATGGCTGGTGTCGGTGGAGTACATGAAAATGAAGGTGAATTTAACATTCAGATTCCCGCAGGTCTTGGCCTTTATGTAAAAGTAGGCCCCAAAGCTTATATAACCTTACAAACGGAATATAGATATTCTCTAGCTGAAGATAGAAATAATCTCCAGCATGGTATTGGTTTTACTTACTTATTGGGAAAATTGACTGAAGAAGAAGAAGTGAAAAAACCAGAAGAAATGGTAAAATTGGACAGTGATAATGATGGCATAGTCGACGAACTAGACCTTTGTCCGAATGCATTTGGTCCCAAAGAATTGAATGGCTGTCCTGATAAAGATGGTGATGGCGTGCCTGATTACTTAGATAAATGCCCTGAATCAAAAGGTTTGAAGCAATTTGGTGGATGTCCAGATACAGATGGTGATGGTATAGCTGATAACGAAGATGAATGTCCAAATGTGGCAGGAACCCTCGCAAACAAAGGTTGTCCTGAAGAGCCAAAAGTTAAAGTGATGGATAGTGATGGCGATGGTGTCTCTGATGATAAAGATAAGTGTCCTAATGAAAAAGGTACCGAAGCTACCATGGGTTGCCCAGATACAGATGGCGATTGTATCACTGATAAAGAAGATAAATGTCCTACCAAACCAGGTCTTAAGATCTACAATGGTTGCCCAGATACAGATGGGGATGGTATCGATGATAGTCGAGACAAGTGCCCAAATGTAGCAGGTACAGTAGCCAATGAAGGTTGTCCTGAGATAAAAATGGAAGATAAAAAGACCCTAGATATTGCAATGCAAGCAGTACAGTTTCAGACGGGAAGTGCAGTCTTGAAATCTGAATCAAATATCGTCTTGCGCCAAATCTCTGACATCATGAATAGATACCCAGACTTTAATATGAACATAAGTGGTCATACAGATAATACTGGCTCATCTACTGCAAATCAATCTTTGTCTGAAAGAAGAGCAAAAGCATGTTATGAATTCTTAGTTAAACAAGGTATCTCAGCTGATAGGATGAGTTTTACTGGATTCGGAGAGTCAAGACCGATATCTACTAATGAAAACGAAAAAGGACGTACCTTAAATAGAAGGGTAGAGTTCAATATGATACCACGACAATAAGAATTAAGTAATAAATATTTAAAAAAGGGAAAGTATTTCATCATGCTTTCCCTTTTTTATTGGATTTAGATAACAAAATCAAGGTCTAATCGTATGGGAAGTCATCTTTGGATAATAGTTTAAATGGATTAATTAAAACTTCTTCTTGCAAAACATTGCTATTTATAATATTTGATTAAATTTGCCTTCGTAGAGTATGTGCTATTTGGGTACAGAAATTATTATGTTCACATTAAATAAAATAAATATGTCCAATATATCTTTAGACGCTAATGTGCAATCACGAGTAGATGCATGGTTGGCAGGAAATTATGACGAAGCCACAAAAGCGGAAATCAAACAATTGATCGATCAAAACAATACAACAGAACTTACAGATGCCTTTTATAGAGACCTTGAGTTTGGTACCGGTGGCTTGCGTGGCATTATGGGTGCTGGTTCTAATCGTGTGAACAAATATACACTTGGGGCTGCTACCCAAGGATTGAGCAATTACTTGATAAAGTTATATCCTGAACAGCAAATAAAAGTTGTCATCGCACATGATAATCGTAATAATTCTAGTTTGTTTGCTGGTATAGTGGCAGATGTTTTTTCTGCCAATGGTATCTTTGTTTACTTCTTTGAAGGACTAAGACCTACACCTGAGTTATCCTTTGCCATTAGAGAATTAGGTTGTCAAAGCGGCGTCATGCTCACTGCATCACATAACCCAAAAGAGTACAATGGATACAAAGCTTATGGAGCAGATGGTGGACAATTAGTCGCACCTCACGATGAAGCGGTCATGGATGAAGTAGCTAAAATTAGCAATATTGACCTGATTAAATTTGATCGTAAAGCGTCAAATATTCAGTCTATCGGCAAAGAAATGGATGAAAAATACATCAATGAATTGGTAAAATGGTCTATCTCTAAAGAGGCTATCCATAGACAAAAAGATCTTAAAATCGTCTTTTCACCTATCCATGGTACTGGTGGTGTTATCATACCAGATGCATTGCATAAGTTTGGTTTTGAAAATGTAATAGTTGTAAAAGAACAAATGGTGGTAGATGGTAATTTCCCTACCGTTATTTATCCCAACCCTGAAGAAGCTGAAGCATTAAGTATGGCTATTGCAAAAGCAAAAGAAGTAGATGCGGATATCGTCATGGCTACTGACCCTGATGCAGATAGAGTGGGGCTGGCTATAAAAGATGATAAAGGCGAATTCATTTTGTTGAATGGGAATCAAGCCCTTAGCCTTCTCGTCAGATATGTCTTAGGAGCTTGGGAAAAAGCAGGCAAACTGGATGGTAATCAATATGTAGTAAAAACAATCGTCACATCATATCTAATAGACAAAATGGCTGCATCCAAAGGAGTGACTTGTTACAATTCACTCACAGGATTTAAGTTTATCGGGGAGATAATGACTAGACTCGAAGGCCAAAAAACTTTTGTGGTAGGCGGTGAAGAAAGTTATGGTTATCTTGTAGGAGATCATGCTAGAGATAAGGATGCTGTAGTTGCTTGCGCTATGTTTGCAGAGATGGCAGCGTATTACAAAGACCAAGGTAGCAGTCTCTACGAAGTCATGCTCGACATGTATTTAGAATATGGATTTTATAAAGAAAAATTGATCTCTATTACTAAAAAAGGAAAGTCTGGTGCGGAAGAAATCCAAGCCATGATGGAGAAATATAGGAACGATACACCCACTACTTTAGGAGGTATAAAAGTGGTCACGCTTAAGGATTATAAAAAAAGTATATCAAAAGATATGATTACAGGTGAGACTGAAAAAATAGATCTGCCTTCATCCAATGTACTTCAGTTTTTTACAGAAGATGGCAGTATCATCTCAGCGCGTCCTTCAGGCACTGAACCAAAAATAAAGTTTTATTGTAGCGTCAATGCTAGCCTGGCCAGTAAAGAAGATTATGTGAATGTCGAAGAACAACTAGATGCAAAACTTACTGAGATATTAAGGGATCTTGGTGTATAATATTATTTTCAGACCTTAAAGGTATTATGTATTTATAAGGTCTGAATTTTGGAAATCTTTATATTTAAATTACCAGAAAATTACAAAATAAATATCAAAAATATGGAATCAAATTTTTTTAGGATATTTACTGCATTTATAATGACCTTTTGTTTCTTTTTCTCGAGCAGCTTAAAATGTCTTGCTCAAGATTCTAGTAAAGGCACGAAATTTGGAATTGAAGGAACTTGGATCTCACTAGATGAACAAAATCGGCATGGTAAAACACTTTATATTACAGCAGATTCTATAAGATTTGATAATGGCTCTAAAAATGTAAATAATTATTATGCCATTGATTCAATTACAGATTATGATCATTTTTGGATTTCGGTAGATGAAAAAGAGATTAATTTTAATCGAAAATTCTGCTTAGTTAAGAATTTAGATTTTCTGTATATAACAAACCTTAAAGGCAAAATGGGTATTTCTGACCATTTTACAGATTGCTTCATGTACCGTAGCATGGAATCCAATCCTAAGATGCCATACATTTCTGACATTGAAGATGTAGAAATTATTATTGATAAAAATATTTCGATAGAAGAAGACTGTGAGATAAGTTATAGTGAACTGACAAACCTGTTTTATATTGCGTATGATCAAAAGTTAAACAACCAAAAGGACCCACTAAAAATAGTATTCAATGGTTTGAAATATACAAAAACTTCATTGAAGGCAGATCTAAGAGCTTTTTATCACGAGAAATATAGGATATTTTATGACAATAAAGAGATACCTATAATTGCAGAAAACAGCAAAAACTGGAATAATAAATCTAAAGTTAAAGAATGGGTGGATAGACATAAATTACAAGAAAATTCATGGATTGCTATCATAGGAAGATTTAATCCAGATCGTAATTTTTGTAATAAATTGTACGGCGAAAATATAATATGACAAATTCAAAGTTTTGAAGTCATTAAATTATCATGTTTTTTGGAAAGGATTAATAGATGATAAGAGCTCGTCCATAATTATAGTTTATGCAACAAACTAAAAAGTTATAAATTGTACTTCAAATAAATTTACTTAAAGAACGAGAAATATTTCATAAAAAAACTTAGTTATTACAAGTTTTCTACCCCTATAAACATATACCACAGGACAAATAAAAAAAAATAGATGCAACATTATTGCATTTACGATGTTAAATTATATCTTTGCATCACTAAATTAAAATATGAATTATTTCATGAAGTCTATTTTTAATATTAATCCTGACGCGGCTGGTTTTTTTACATCTTTATTATGTGCTATACACTGTTCGGCTATTCCTGTGATGATATCTTTAGGATTGGTAGGAAGTAGTTCATGGTTGCACAATCATATGTTTGATTGGGTGGTGATTGGAATTGGTGTAGTGATAGCTACTTATTCATTACTAGGTGATTATCTTAAGTTGCACAAGAATGCACTTCCACTTTCTATGGCTGCTATTGGTTTTGGATTTTTGATGATTGGGATGATAGAGCACCATGGATGGATGTTGGTATTTAGTGTATTAGGTGGATTGCTTGTGGCAAGTTCTCATTTTGTTAACCATCGTTTAGGTAGAGTTCGTACTTCCAAAGCTTAGTTTTGTTTCGTTTTAAATGTCTTGATAATTCTTTTGTAAAAGCTTATTTTATTTCTATGCTAAAATAATACTCTCATTTTAGTGAAATTAAAAAACTTCCATTCATTAATTAAAAAACTAAAATTGAGAAAAACTTCGTTCAATTTTCTTCTCAAAGCAAATTAAATTTTGTTATTTGTTGTTTTAAATGTGTTAATTTATGTTAAACATTGATTAATGTCAATTTAGTAACAATAAATACTGTACTTTTGTGCCGTGTTACAATGACACAATAATCCACAAACATTTTTTTACTAAATCAACATAACTGTTTATCATGAGCATTATCAAAAAATACCAACCTGCAAAGGGAACATGCAAAGTGACATTTTCTTATCCTGCATCAAAAGAAGTTAAAAAAGTTCAACTTTTGGGAGACTTTAATAATTGGGATTCTGCAAAAGCACCATTACTTAAAGGAACAAAAGGCGAGTTAAGTACAGTTTTAGAATTGGCAGCAGGTCAAACCTATGAATTCAGATACTTATTGGATGGCAATACATGGGATAATGATAACAATGCAGATACTTACGTATCTTCTCCATTCGGTGGTATTCAGAACAGTGTTATTGTTCTTGATGCAGTGGTAGGTAAGGCACCAAAAGCAGCCGCAGCTAAAGTAGCAGCACCGAAAGCGACTAAAACAGCGGCACCGAAAGCAGCTAAAGTAGCGGCTCCAAAAGTAGCTAAAGTAGCGGCTCCAAAAGTAACTAAAGTAGCGGCTCCTAAAGTAGCTAAAGTAGCGGCTCCAAAAGTAACTAAAGCAACAGCACCTAAAGTAGCTAAAGTAGCAGCACCGAAAGCGGCTAAAGTAGCAGCACCGAAAGTAGCTAAAGTAGCAGCACCAAAAGCAGCTAAAGTAGAAGCGCCGAAAGTAGCTAAAGTAGCAGCACCAAAAGCACCAAAAGCAGCAGCACCAAAAGTAGCTAAAGCAGCGGCACCAAAAGCAGCTAAAGCAGCGGCACCAAAAGCAGCTAAAGTAGCAGCACCAAAAGCAGCTAAAGTATCGGCTCCAAAAGTAGCTAAAGTAGTAGCGACAAAAGAGTCTACTGAAGAGACGAAATAATTAATAAGAATCCATAACATTTTAAAAGCATCGAAGGTCATTGAGTTTTTCGGTGCTTTTTTTTTGACATTATGCTACTTTTTTGAATAAACCTTTACACTTAAAAAAAGGTATTGTCAGAGTGCTTTTTTGCATTTTATACAAAATAATTATGTCATTAAAATTATACAAGCTACATTCGTAAAAATTTATTCATAATGTATAAAAGTTTAAAGTTATTAACTTTTGGAGTTTTACTGTTTTTAGCGAGCTGTAAGGAAGATGATAAAGCAGATTTAATTATCATAAACGCCAATATTTATGCAGTTGATACGGTATATACTGGAGCGACTGCCATTGCTGTTAAAGATGGATTAATCTTGCAAATAGGAAGCGATGAAGATATCAAACTACTAGCAAATGAAGACACAAAAACTATAGATGCTCAAGGTCAATTCATTATGCCTGGATTCATAGAAGGTCATGGCCATTATTCGGGACTTGGATATTCATTGATTAATTTAAACTTTCTAACAGCAAAAAGCTGGGAAGATATTGTTGCATCCGTAGCAAAAAGAGCCCAAGAAGTTAAATCTGGTGATTGGATTATATGTCGTGGATGGCATCAAGAAAAATGGGATAGTATTCCCAAACAAAATGTGTACAAATATCCTTTTCATTATTCATTAAGTGAGGTATCACCTGATAATCCTGTCATTCTTTATCATGCTTCTGGACACTCGCTATACGCAAATAAAAAAGCGATGGATTTGGTGGGCATTTCAAAGGAAACAGCAAATCCGCTCGGTGGTGAAATAGTAAGAAATTCAGATGGTGAGGCCATCGGAGTTTTCGAAGAAAGAGCTATGTCTTTATTTGCTGAAAAATATGACGTGTACATGGCATCATTGGATCAAAAACAATTGGACTCCATATGGCATGAAGCTATTCGTCTTGCTGAACAAGAATGTCTAAAAAAAGGAATCACATCTTTTCAAGATGCAGGTAGTAAATTTGACGAACTCAACAAATATGAAAAACTAGCATTGGAAAATAAGATGCAAGTTCGTCTTTGGGCGATGGCTAGACATCCTGCTGAAGAATTAGAAGGTCAAGTTTCAAAATACAAAAAAGTAGATGTCGGTAATAGATTTTATACCTGTAATGCCATAAAGTCTGAGGTAGATGGTGCACTTGGTGCATTTGGCGCTTGGTTGCTTGAGTCGTATAGTGACAAACCAGGATTTAAAGGGCAAAACACCACAGATATTTATGATGTCAAAAAAATAGCTGACATGGCCATTGCAAATGATATGCAGTTTTGTGTTCATGCCATTGGAGATAGGGCCAATAGGATAGTCCTTGATATCTATGAAGGTGTAATGGCTCAGCATCCCGAAAAAACGGACCTAAGATGGCGAATAGAACACGCTCAACATCTCAATCCTGCTGATATCCCGAGATTTGCCAAAAGTAAAATTATTGCTTCTATGCAAGGTATTCATTGTACATCTGATGCTCCGTTTGTAGTGAAAAGACTTGGTACGGAACGTGCACAACTAGGTGCTTATGCATGGAGATCATTGCTAGATAATGGCGTTGTAGTAGCCAATGGTACAGATGCACCAGTAGAAGATGTAGACCCTATAAAAAGTTTTTATGCATCCGTCACAAGAAAAAGAGAAGATACAGGCTTTGAGTTTTTTACAGAACAGAAAATGACTAGGGCTGAAGCCATTTATTCATATACTTTGGGTAATGCTTTTGCAGCTTTTGAAGATCATTTTAAAGGATCTATACGACCAGGTAAAGTTGCAGATTTTGTAATATTGTCTAATGATCTTATCAAATGTTCTGATGAAGAGATCCTACAAACAAAAGTACTTTTTACCATCACAGATGGTAAAATCAGATATTCTAAAAATTAAAAACAAAACCTATTTATGAAGTTCATTTACACACTTATTACTGTCTTATATACTTTTGTTTTAGTTGCACAAAGACCTAATACGATTGTTTGCGGTTATGATATGGTCTTAGATATAAATGAAAAAAAATATCCTGGCTATCAGTCTGTTTTAAATCAATCTTTTGATGAAGCGCAACGGTATTCGCAAAATGGGACTTTAAGAAATGAAATATTTAGAATACCTGTCGTCATCCATATAGTGTGGCGGAATGAAGAAGAAAATCTTGCGGATTCGATCATTCAGTCACAGATACAAGTTCTCAATGATGCATTTAGATTGCAAAATAGTAATCGTGATGAGATCAGAGATGTTTTTAAAGATATACAAGGTGACGCAGAAATTGAATTTTATCTTAAGGATGTAAAAAGGGTTAAAACCAATGAAAATTTTACCGTTTCTTTATTCGGTCTACCTGATGAAGTAAAGCATCAAGATGATGGTGGCAGTGATGCTGTTGATACAGAAAAACATCTGAATATTTGGGTTTGTAAAATTCAGCCTATCCCATTCATCGGAGGTCAAGTTCTTGGTTATGCATATCCGCCTTTAGGTTTAGCAAATTGGCCTACAGGAGCGGAAGCACCTTCTAAAGATTTGGAAGGAGTCGTCATTGATTTCAGGGTATTCGGAAGTAATAATCCAAATAAGCTCACGGTACAAGGTTTAACCCACGAAGCACTCGGACGTACCACTTTGCATGAAGTCGGACATTACTTAGGTCTGAGACATATATGGGGAGATGGTGGAGGATTATTCGGTGGAGATAGTTGTGGTGCTGATGACGGCATAGATGATACACCCAATCAAGGCGCTCAATCTGGTACAGAATGTGATCCTTCTCTTAACACATGTGTGGATGCAATAGGAATAGATTTACCCGATATGTTTGAAAATTATATGGATTATTCTGGTGAAGCTTGTCAAAATACCTTCACAAAAGGTCAAATTGCGCACATGAGATCTGTGCTGATGAATCAAAGGAAGCTATTGGTAAATACAAAAGATGTGTCATTCACTTCCGAACAAGTAACCATTTACCCAAATCCTACATCTGATAAACTTACAGTAAATATATCTGATATGGAAGGAGAATTAACATTCGAAATCAGAGATATGACAGGCAGTGTACACAAGTCTGATAAAATTAATAATCCTACATTTGATCTTGATATTTCCACTTTTAGTGTTGGCATGTATATGTTACACATTAGAAATAAACAAGGTAGCGTTGCGTTCAGATTTGTTGTTGTAAAGTTATGAATTTAGTAAATGATTATTTCATAAGGAATAAGATTTGTTAATTTTCAGATTAGATAAATTCATTTTATTATCTTGCAGTAACGTTCTTTAACTTAAAAAGCTTTTATGCATAAATTATTAACAATAATATTGGCTTTAAACTATTTCTGTATGTATGGCCAATACAATTTTTCGTTTGAAAGACCATTTGAACTAAATATGGATGCACCTGGCAATTGGAGTATTTATTCAAATAGTGGTGAGTTTTGCAATATTTCTAATTCTTCAACTGACTGCGAAAAGTGTCTGTGTCTCGCAAAAAAGGAGTCAAATTCCAAGAAAAAACTATATTTCTTTACACAAATGATTGTTAACAATAATTTACATGAAATCAAAAATGAAGTGCTTTTTAAGATTGATTTAAGAAGCAATTTCAATAAGAATGATAGTCTAAAAGTGGTTATCAAAATATTTGAAAATGATTTTACAGTTATAAAAGAAAGTACTGAATATCTAATACCAAGTACATTTGACGATTGGTCAGAATATGAAATAAGGCAAAAAGTATCATCCGATAAAATAATGAATATATTCTTCGAATTTAGCTATCTAGGAAGTAGTGAAAAAGTGGAGATGGATAATTTAAGAATTTTTATTGATGGAAAAGCATATAATAATCTAGAAATTGAAAATGATTCCGAGTTAGCAGAATTAATCACAAATTATTGTTACCCTATTTCTAATTTTGATATTGAGACTGCAAATATTTCACGCATTTTTGATAACAAAACCGTAGTAGGTCTTGGTGAGAACTCTCATGGGTGCCAAGAAATCCAAGTACTTAGAAATAACATTGTTCAGCATTTGATAAAAACGAAACACTTTAAAAATATTATTTTAGAAGATAACTATTTTAGGACTCATTTTTTGAATGTGGCACTACATACTAATGATACATTAGCAATGCTTTCAAAGGTTCGAGGATTGAACTATTGGATTAATCGACATCAAGAAATGTACAAGCTTATAAGAGATATTAGTCATTACAAGAACAACAAAAATATTAATGTATATGGATGTGATTTTCTATTAAATAAGTCTTTCATTGAACTAATGTCTAAAGGGAGTAAAAGTTTTCAAGATGATATCAATAAATTTAATACCCATTTTAGTGCAATGGATTTTATTTCAATCCTAGAAAGTGAAAATGGTCAAAAAGATTGGGAGTTAGAAAAAAAGCTATTTTGTTCTATTTATCCAAATGAAAGTCTTTCAAAATTTGAAAATGAAATGACCTTTAAGGCATTTGATTATTCTTTAAGGAAATTTTCCAACAAAACTTCAAAGTTTAGAGATGAAGGAATGTTTGATTTGGCAAACTATATTATTGAACATAAAGAAAAATCTGTAATAGTGGCACACAATGGTCACATTGGGAGTTTTAATGATAGAATGGGATTTTATTTAAAAGAACATTTTGAGAAGAAGTATGTCACCTTAGGCTTTTTGTTTTACGAAGGAAAGTATGCCGCTATGGATACAAATGAATTGGAAGAGTTTAATTTTAAAGCTGATATTGCTACTTATGAATCTTTATTTAACAAAATTCCATATGACGTATTTTTTGTTGATTTAAAGAAACTGAAAGAAAACAAAAAACTCATTAAAAAAATATCTCCAAGGGGTTTTTATCAATTAGGCGCATCATCGCAATTTTCAGTAAAATCTTTTGATGTAATTAATCTAGAAGAAAAGTTTGATTACATCATCTTTATTAAGAAAATAAGTCCAACTCAGTTTTAACTTTTATTGGACTTATTTTCACCCTTTACATTTAATGCCATTTAATCTCCAATCGATTATCTACACCGTGATAGACTTTTGCTCTCTTGGTCTAACCATCTTGTTAGTAAGTGCTTGTTCGGTTTTGACATCGCGCGATTGTCCTTTTAAATGTTTTTCTATGGTTAACCTTGCCATCAAATAACTTACTGTGGACTCTGCACCTTGGTTGAGATTTACGTTATGTTTTTCTAATCCATCACAACATCCACCCGTACAAGGATTGTAAATGATTTGGTTTAGGAAGTTATTACCCAGGAACCAGTCAAATGATTTGTGCATCTTGTATAGATATGACTTATCTTTGAATACATCATAGAATTTTTTAAGCGCCAGTATAGTGTATGCCACATCTATTGGTTGTTCACCGCCAATGTTTACTTCGTTTTGACTGGCAGTTTTATGCATCCACGTTTTATTAGATATTATTTTGAGACTATCGTCAAAAAAAGTTTTGTCCATCAGAAAGTCAAAAGATGATTTGGCTATATTTTTATACACAATCTCTCCTGTTGTCATCCAAGCACAAAGCATAGCTTCTGGTAAGATACTATTGCCATAGGTCAAATAACTTTCATACCATTTCCAATCATCATCCGCTTCGTGTCTATACATTTGAACCAGTCTATTTGATATTTTTACTAGCGTATCTATACCTGTGTCTGATTTTTCATGTACATTGGCATAATACAATCCTTTGATAATAAACGCCATAGCTCTTGTGGAGTGTATGTTTTCGAGATTTGCTAAAGCGCGGTGTAAAATGATTTTAGCTAGTTTTATTAAGTCGCTTGGTAATGTATTTTTAAGTGATATAAGATGTCCCAATGCCCAAATAGTCCTACCATTGGAGTCTTCTAGATTGGTTTCATAATTTTGGGGTGTAAATTTATAATCTGTATCGACATAATTCAGGAAGTTGCCATCTGGTTGTAAACAAAAGTGTATAAAGTTTAGATATTTGGTTATATACTTTAGATCTACTTGATCTTTTGTGAGTTCATAATGCATACACATAGCTACCATCGCTCTAGCATTGTCATCAATGGTATATCCGCTTCTTAAATCTGGTTGATTAATTTCAGAAAATTGAATCATAGCAAAAGAAGTAGTCATTTTTTTGATGTGATCTAAATTGATTGGAGGCATTTTATAATCTAGATGTATGTCTTCATTCGCTATTTTTTTGAATAAAGTTGCATGACAAATGGCTGCATTTTCCCATGAAGTAGACGCCATTTTGTGTAAGCCACGTGAACCCATATTTTTTCTTAGTTGATCATCATTCAGTAATTTATTAGTAGCCATTGCTAATTGTCTTGCGTCACCGAAATCAAAAATAATACCTGCATCTTTACCTAACACTTCTATGGCATGTGGGATAGGCGTGGATATAATAGGGCAGCCACAACTGATA
>JBGSOH010000717.1:0-4387 GCA_041739205.1 Saprospiraceae bacterium | reverse complement strand
ACGAACGAAATACCCCATTTAATGCGGCCTTAACGGAACTTTAACGCACTTTGTGGTGACAGTGGGATTAAATAAATTTTTACACTTGAAATTTTAACACTTTCCTTAACATTTCTCTGCTTCACTTTCGACCATTATGCTGAGTGCAACGAAGACTGATGAGCGAAAGTCCTTACACTAAATTACTTTCAACATCTAAAATACAACCATCAAAGCTGTCCCACTAGGGACAAAATATCGGTAGAAAATAATAATGAAAACATACATCCGTGCCTTTAGGTACGAAACAAAAACCCAAAAGACATCCTACCTATTTTTGTCACGTCTTTGCGACTTCGAGCCTTTGCGGCAATATTCTTTTCTAAAAAAAATCTGCGCAATCTGGTTAGTCTGTGAGATATAAAACTCATTTTCATAATAGGAACCCGAAAAACTGTCCCACTAGGGACAAAATATCGGTGGAAAATAATAATGAAAACATACATCCGTGCCTTTAGGTACGGAACAACAACACAAAAAGCATCCTACCGATTTTTGTCATGTCTTAGCACCTTCGTGGCAATTAAATTATCAAATAAAGAAACCTTCAAAATCAATCCATTTTCTATTCAAATAACTTATCTTTATACCTGATTCAATTATGAAAATCTAGAGATATGGCAAATTTAAATTTTATACCAAAACTAGCCATAAACGCATAAAAACTACCATTTTTTACATAAATCACACTAGGGTTGTCCCGACCTTGTCCCAAGGTTAGTCCGAGGTTGTCTCGACCTTGGCCCGACCAAACTCCATAGATGCTCCAATGACACTCCCACAACACTCCGATGATGCTCCTTAAAAGTCTCGTAGTTATTTGCAACAGATATTACTGATACTCCAATAATTATTACATTCTACTAGAGCAATATCCCATTACCAACTTATATATCTATCTTTCATCAAGATCAATGTAGAATGATGGCCAAAACTTTATTAATTTCGTTTCTATTTCGGTGAATTTAAAGTCATAAGTACAAAATCCCATGTTGATTTACCCTAATGCTAAAAGCAATTTGGTCTATTTCTTACCTTCAAAAGTTAATTTTTCTCATGTTTTGAGATAAAATCATCACAAAAGTGTGTCTTTGTAAAATATCTTACGTCTCAAATTTCTATAAATCTCGTGGTAGATGACTAATTTTATCCCCGAGTTAGATAATGCACCTAAATATTGCTCATATGTTGTTCAAACGAATATTAACATTGATATTTGTTTTAGTTAGCCTTTTTGCACCTATCAAAAATGCTAAAGAAGACGTTACACCAGAAAATCTGACAATTAAAGTTGACACAAAAGATCTATTCGAAAATCAACCACCACTTTCCACCATAAATGTTGATAATAAATCGTTATCCTTGTCTGATGTTAGAAAATGAAAACTAGCGTCTTATAATTTGATGGATAATTTATAAAGAGACTGACTTCTTTTTTATATTTTTGCACACTTTTTAAGCAACTCAACTATCGTATGGTGTATAAATTAATGTTGGCATGTGTTATTTGTGCCGCTCAGATGATATTAATTTCTGGATGTAGTACTTCCAAAGAAGTCGTTTATGTTCCTTCAGAGGAAGAATTCTTCGACGAAACAATGCTAGATACCTTAGTAATTACGGATTCAGCAGATGTAGATTCATTACCAAAGGAATACAGACGTTCTGCTACCTTGGCATATGATTTATTACACACCAAACTAGAGTTGAGCTTCCTTATGGATAGTCAGTTTGTACTTGGGAAAGCACATCTTACACTGAAACCATTTTTTAAACCAATATCTGATGTGACACTCGATGCCGTTGGTTTCGATATTCACTCCATTAAATCAGATGTTACTTTAAAAGATTTAAAATATAGTTATGACGGCAAAAAACTAGTAATTTCACTTGATAGCACCTATTTTTCTTCACAAAAGTTCGGAGTACTAATCGATTATACAGCCAAGCCAAACCAAAATGAAGAGTCTGGAAGTGAAGCTATCACTTCAGATAAAGGTCTGTTTTTTATAAATCCGACAGGTACGGACCCAGACTTACCGACCCAGATTTGGACACAAGGAGAGACAGAAAATAATAGTAAGTGGTTTCCCACATTTGATAAACCTAATGAGCGTTTTACACAAGAAATTATCCTTACTGTAGATAACAAATACCTGACTTTATCCAATGGGAAAAAGATAAAAAGTACCGTTAATAAAGATGGCACCCGCACAGATCATTGGAAGCAAGATAAACCACATGCTCCTTATTTGGCCATGATTGCCGTTGGCGAATTTCATGAAGAAATGGATGAATGGAATGGAGTGCCACTTCATTACATCGTAGAGAAAGGATGGCGAAATCATGCCAAAAAAATATTTAACCATACACCCGAAATGTTGTCGTTTTTTTCTGACAAACTCAAATATCCTTATCCGTGGGAAAAATACGCTCAAGTTGTGGTCAAAGATTTTGTATCTGGCGCCATGGAAAATACAAGTGCTGTAGTATTTGGAGATTTTATCCAGAAAACAACAAGAGAATTGATCGATAACGACAATGATTACATTGTAGCACACGAGATGATGCACCATTGGTTTGGAGATTTAGTCACTTGTGAAGATTGGTCCAACTTGACATTAAATGAAGGATTTGCAAACTATGCAGAATATCTTTGGTTCGAAAATAAATACGGTAAGGATAGGGCAGAGCACCATCGTATGAATGAAATGAATGGTTATTACAGCCAAGTGTTCGGTCAAGGTGCTCATCCACTAGTCCATTATTATTACGATGACAAAGAGCAGATGTTTGACGCGCACAGCTACAATAAAGGCGGCCTTGTATTACATATGCTGAGAAATTATCTTGGCGACGAAGCTTTTTATGCTGGACTAAACAAATATTTGGTTGACAATGCATATACAGCTGTAGAAGTAGACGAATTGAGAATGGCTTTTGAAGATACGGTTGGAGAAGATCTTCATTGGTTTTTTGATCAGTGGTTTTTGGGTAATGGGCATCCACACCTTGATGTTACTTACACTTACAATGATGAAAACAAAGTCTTGTTAGTAGAAGTAGATCAAACAAATACACCCAAAGGTTTTTATGAAAATTTTAAATTGCCAATAGATATTGCTTTGTATTATGAAGACGGTACAGTCCAATATCATCCTGTGGTCATCAATGAAAAAAGGCAAAGAATTCTAATAGAAGACCTTAAGGCAAAACCTGCAACCTATGTTTTTGATGGCAAAAATGTGCTTTTAGCTATGATAAACGAACATAAAACACCTGAACAATACAAAGCACAATTCAGATTGTCTAATCGATTTATGGATAAAGTCATAGCATTTACAAGTACCAATGATGGGAATGCTGATTTGATAGATAAAGCCATAAAGGACCCATTTTATCTGATTAGAAATATGGGTATCGATGCCATCCGTCCCGTGAGTTCGTCAACATATATCAATGAATTGCAATCCTTAACTTTTTCTGACCCACACTCTGAAGTCAGACGCGGTGCTTTGGTAAAGTTATTGGAAATGGAAGATTTTGATCCTACTATATTATGTCAGAATATATTAAATGGTGAGCAAGCTTATCCTGTCATTCAGATAGCATTAGAAGTTTTGGGAAATATAGACCCTGAAAGAGCTAAACCATTTATAGAAAAGTACAAAAAAGACGAAACAGACTACCTTGCTGCAACCCTAGCTGGTATCATTACCGCAGAAGATGCTGATGGTGTGGCTTACCTAGAATCAAAATCAAAAACGATAGGCATCAACAATATGTTTGAGTTTTATGGTCAATACCATGAGTTTTTGATGGGTAAAGATTTAAGTATACTTCATAATGCAGCAGATGTGATGAAAGCATTGGCTACAAATAAAGATGGGAACATGTTTAGAAAATATTTGGCAACCGTAACCCTGATAAAAATGGCTGAAGATGTCACAAGCAGAGAAGAAGCCAAATCCGATACAAAAAATATTGATTTCCTTAATAAAATAAAGAACATCATTACGCAAGTGGTAGATGGTGAAACCAATCCTACTCTATTGGAAAAATATCAAGGAATTAAGTAGGTAGCTATTTCCTACTTCTAAAATAATTACAAAAAAGGCAGCCAAATGTATACTTGGCTGCCTTTTTTATTTTCCTATTAATTTAAACTTAGAATTTATTCAAATTTTAATATTTGCCATAAATAGCAGTAACAAATGGTCCATTCAAAAATTCTGATGTGGATAATTGGCTTTGAAGTATGGTCCCTTTCCACTTGTTTTTTAACAACATATGGGCTACCTCACATAATGGAGCCGCTGTGGTGGTTTGAATGGCTCTTAAATGTTTG
>JBGSOH010000199.1:0-17344 GCA_041739205.1 Saprospiraceae bacterium | reverse complement strand
GAATTTGTCAATCAATCCAATTGTGCCAATGCAGGAGACCTTATATGTGATACTCCCGCCGATCCTAATATCGGACCAAATATACCCTGTGAATTTATCAGCAATCTGAAAGATCCTAATGGAGATTATTATAAAACAGAGATAGGCAATTATATGTCCCACCATTTCTGTGCACATTGTTTTTTTTCTAGAGAACAATATGAAGTCATGGCGAAAAATTATTTATACTCAACTTTTAAAATGTGGTAACTATGATAAACTTAAAGAATATACTTAGACTTTTATGCATCTTTTTTATGTTGGGTTACCAATTTGCAGAAGCCCAAATAGCAAGTGACACCATAGGATGTGTACCTTTATTGGTAAAATTTACAAGCCCTGACCAAAACCTTAGCAATCCGATATGGGACTTTAAAGATGGAGCTTCCTCAGATAAGTTAAATCCAAGTCACGTTTTCAGTGTAGCTGGTACGTATCTCGCTACTCTAAAAAACAATAATGTCGTCATTGCAGAAGTAAAAATAGTCATCTTACCTGAACTTGTACCACAAATCACTGTAGACACCAATCAAGGCTGTGCGCCTATAACTATAAGATTTACAGACATTACAGAAGTTCCTGCCAATCTTCAAATAACAGGTTATTTATGGGATTTTGGGGACGGAGCAGGCTCTGATGTTCAGAATCCATCACACACTTATTTTGACGTTGCCAACTACGATGTCACATTCAATATTTCTACCAATATTCCACAATGTAATACTTCTAAAACTTTTGAAGACTTGATCAATACCACTGGAAAACAAAATATTGGGTTTAAAATTGATTCAGTTTCACCATCATGTGTATTGCCTACTTCTATTTTTGTCACTTATACAGGTATTGTAGATCCAACCTATACTTATACTTGGCGAGTGAATGATGTAGAAACTTCTTCTTTGACACAGCCGATGCCTTTTATAGTCAATGCAGAAGGAACCCATCGCATAGAATTACAAGTAGATAATAATGTGGGATGCAATAGTAAGATCGCTCAGACTACCATGATTAACTTTAGTCCTAATATAAATTTCACTTTTAATGACACCATTTGCAATAATAAAGGTATCAATTTCACCAATGCTAGTAATGCAAAGGAACACTTCTGGAATTTCGGTCCCAATGCAGAACCACAGACATCAGGAGATAAGGTGCCAATGGACATTAAATTTCTTACAGAAGGTGTACATGAAATAAGTCTCAGAATGACTACGAATGCAGGATGTATAAAGGATACTGTTTTTACAATATCTACAGAAGTCATTGATGCAGGATTTACGGTCGATCCGGATGCTATTTGTACATTACCCGCAGAATTTGTCTATACAGCAAACAATCCAAATCATGTCAAATACAAATGGAACGATGAAGAAGGTAGCTCTACTAAGACCATTAGTTTTTCTGATATAGAAAGAGATACCTTTTACTATAATACTTTGGATACCTTAAAAATGAAACTCACTGTTGAGTCAGTCAATGGATGTTCAGGAATATTTAAAAGTGAAAACTATATACAAATACCGAATGCCCAATTTACCGTAAATGCTTTTGAAGGTGAAGAGCCATTTCTACTTTTAGTGACAGATTTCTCAGAGTCACTTTTGCCTATTGTAAAGTGGATTTATGATTGGGGAGATGGGACATCATCAGAATATGATCAAAACACCATAGGAAGTGCTAGTCACATGTACGAAAAAGCAGGAAAATACTATGTAAATCTTACGGTTATTAATGAGATTGGTTGTGCTGATTATTATTATGGCGCATGGATCACCGTTCATGAATTACCAGAAGAACAAGATCCGCCCATGTGCAGTGGTACAGGAGGTGCAGAACCTAGGATATGTGTAAATGAAAGCTTTATGTTTTCTATTCTTAATATACCTAGTCAGATGGATGCTGTTCATATAGAATTCGGCAATACCCTTTCACATTGCGAGTCAATACCAGCGGTGAGAGGCGTAATGAATGAAAATCCTGGCACCTACGAAATTGGTCTTACTTTGGAAAATGGTGGGCATTTTTATGAATTTGGATTTCCACAAATTATCAATATCATCGGTGCAAAAGCTGTGATTGATTACGAAGTCAATTGTGTAGACAAATACAATGTGTTTTTTGAAAACAAGAGTATCAATGCCACTAAGATCACTTGGATCATAGAAGGAGATACGATCAGTAGAGATACATTTCATTATCGCTTCCCTGACAAAGGTGATTACGAAGTCATTTTGATAGCCGAAAACGAAATCGATGGTTGTGAGCCAGATCAAGACACAGTAATCATCATGCTTCGTGATATAAAAGCAGGAATCGTCAATGATAAATATTGGTGTAATGGCATAAAAAACAAACTCATCAGCACACCATCAGAAGATGAAGTCGTTGGCTGCAAAATGGGATACTTATGGAGCTTCCCGAAAGAATTAGAAAAAGGAAATATCATTTCTGACAAAGATACTGTAGAGACGACGTTACCAGTAGGAAATCACAAGATAAGCTTAGAAGTTAGGGATGTCAATGGATGCAGGGATACTGCTTATACAGAAGTCATCATCAAGGAATTACAGGCAGACTTCACACACGATAGAACATCATTTTGTACGCCTATTTTAGCAAATTTTAAAGAGATTACCACGCACGATACCACGTTGGTTAAGTTTGCTTGGAGTTTTAATCCGACCAGTAATGTACCAGAAATAAGCCATATCTTCACTGAGTTTAATGATCCAGATTCTATAAAAATAGGATTGACAGTTACTGATGTGCTCGGATGTAAAAGTACAGAAATAAAAACTTTCGAAATATACAAACCTACATCCAAAATTACTTTTCCACCTATCCTATGTGAATCCAATGTAGGAACCATGGTAGCATCAGATTTTACCGTAAGAGGCTCTAATCTGAATTATTTCTGGACACTAGATAGCATGATAACAGCGCAAAGTAACACGTTTACATTTTCAGGGCTAGAGCCAGGTACACATTATATGCATTTAAAAATAATAGAAGCAGAAACAAAATGTGAAAATGAGTATGATGTTTCTTTTAAAGTCATAGCTAATCCCGAAGCGGTCATCACAGGACTAGAAGATTCTGTTTATTGTTTTCCAAAAACACTACAATTATTTGGTGATCAATCGATTGTAGATCCGTCTGACATAGTTGTTTACCAATGGAGTTTCGGAAACAACAAAACTTCTAATAGACAAAACCCTGTAGAAACATTTAAAAAAGGTGATTTCGATATCACACTTAGGGTCAGATCAGTTTACCAATGTGAAGATTCAGCAGTCAAAACCATTTCTTTGGTTGGACCTGAAGGGAAGATCTTATCTGACAAAAGCGTCGTTTGTAAAGGCGAAAAAATTATATTTTCAATTACGGATCAAGTCGATGTTTCTTCATTCTTTTGGGACTTTGGTCAAGGGGAATTAGGAAATGATGTCTCACCTGTTGACTACACTTATAATTTTGTTCCTGAATCAGGTGTTACCATAGCTTCATTAGTTTTACAATCAGAAGAAACGGGATGTGAAACAGTTGTCACCACACCGATAGGTATACGTCAAGTAAATGCTTCATTTCTTGGAGACACCACTTGTGAAGATTCTATCAAACTCATCAACCTTTCACAAGGAGCAAATGAAGTGACATGGTCTACAGACAATAAACTTTTAAGTAAGGATGAAAGTCCGATTTTAAGTTTGGGTGTAGGTAGCTACCCTATCAGACTTACTATATTCAATACTGAATTCGGATGTAGAGATACTGTTTTTAATACCATCAGCTTCTTACCAAAACCTATTCTTAATACGGCTCCAATTGTAAGTATTTGTGGTTTTGAATCATACTCGGTACCAGTAGATCCCAACCATATATATGAATTCAGTCCGCCAGATTTAGCTGAGGTTATTGGCTCCACGCTACAGATTAATGCATTAAGTTCTGATACGCTACTTATCAAAGCCATCTCACAAAACGGATGTGTGACTACAAAAAATGTCTTAATAAACCATTCAGACATAGAGAATATCGATTCACTCGAGTACTTGGCCATATGTGATAATATTGGGGATGTAAATTTTGATCTGAAACTTGGTGCAGGAGATACGATCAGTTGGACTTTAAATGGTGCTAATATACCAGAAGGATTGTTATCTTGTACCAATTGTGGCAACCCTAGTATTTTGGGTGAAATCAATGGATTCTTGAGTGCAAATATTTTTAATAGCCAATTGTGTAGAAACAATACGTACACCTATCAGATAGAAAATACAGACATAGAAGTACCGAATGTATTTTCACCAAATGGAGATAAACTGAACGATCTTTTTAGACCTGTATCAAAATCGATCTCCGAAGATGACCTTCGGATAGTATCACTCCGAGTCGTAAATAGATGGGGCAAAGAAGTCTTTTCAGGAAATGAAGCTTGGGATGGAATGATCGATGGACATCCGGCACCTGCTGAAGTATATTATTTTACCATGACATACCGTTCAGGCAAATATTGCAAAAACAATGTAAAAGGGGATGTTACGGTATTGAGATAGTTTAATGAAATTTATGTCGCTTGTGCTGAAATAGTCAGAAGTACTTAACCTACAAAGTTGCAAACTGATGATGTATCAGATGTAGGTAAAATATAGGATGGGATTTATTTCATAAACCTGCTTAGTTATAATATGTCAGATTTGAATCATCAATTAAGACTAAGCCTGAAAAGGCTTTAATTTGAATAACCGTAGGTGTAACCTTCGGTAAAAATGACTAAAAAAAACAAGCCTGACGGGCTTGAATTTAATTTAACAAAGTACAATTAGATATTACTTTTGGATATTCCGATGCATGATGACATCACATCTACCGGAGTGTGTGGTACCACAACTTTGTGTAAATCCATACTTTTTATATAGATTTACAGCTTCTTTCAATACAGAAGCTGTCTCCAAAGTAATGATAGCATAATCCAAAGATGCTGCTTTATCCAACACAAAAGACATAACTTCATTGGCTAAACCCTTGCCACGAATTATGGGATGAAAATACATTTTACGTAACTCAACTGTTTTGTCATTCACATGAAATAAGGCAAAACTTCCCAAAACAAGGTCATTTACATCCGTTAAAACCCAAAATCTATCACTACCATAATATTGCTCTATATCATAAAGATCATAATCTGTATCGGCAGAATCCGCTGGCAATCCATAAGAAATCAAAGTATCAAAGATAATTGTACGAACTTGCACGGCGTCATGATTTGTGGCATTTCTGATATAAAATGTTTTTTTGTTTGAAGCAATTATTGGTGTCTGAAGCATAAAATATAAAATAAGGACTTAAATAATATGGCAAAAGTATGATGTTTTGTACTTTTATGACCGAAATATAAATAGCATCTGCAAACGATGGCCTTAAAAATATCAACAATCTTCTTTTTTGTCTTCCAAAGCATTGTTATTTGGGGCCAATCGGGTTTTACAACTATAGGTGGCGCAAATTTTGTAGGCTATGGAAGAGCAGGTACAAACATAGAAGGTATAGAATCCATCTATCTAACTCAAGCAGGACTTGTTGGCGTCAAAAACTTTGCTTTTGATGTTAGTGCAGAACGAAGGTTTAACCTCGATGAACTCACCAATATTTCATTTGCAGGAGCGAAAACCTTTAAATTTGGAACAGTAGGCCTTTTATTATCAAACTTTGGATACAGTGATTATAGTGAACAGAAATTTGGATTAGCTTTTGCTAAAAAACTGAGTAGTGCTATTTCTCTTGGAGGTCAGTTTGATCTATTAAGACTGAATATCAGTCAGTTCGGAAGTAAAAACATCTACACCTTTGAAATTGGAATGCAATTGAGATTAAATAAAGACTTTAGTGTGGCTACCCATGTCTTTAGCCCTGGTAATATCACCATCAATGAAAGTACAGAACTAGGCACTAGATTCAGACTAGGTGTCAAATACCAACCATCAAATAAAGTATTTATCCTGGCAGAAATGGACAAATTGATCTATCGTGATATAGAATATAAAATCGGTGTGTCATATCAAGCCATCAAAGAACTCCAACTCAGACTAGGGGTCAATCCTAGTAATGAAACCTTTAGTTTTGGTGTGGCATTAAATATCAAAGATAGTTACAGAATTGCCACTGCTTATTCACTACAGGACAACTTAGGTAATACACCTGCCATTTCTTTACAATACCAAAAGTAAAGTTTGTCAGATATAAAACAGCATCCATTGAAAATCCTTTTTTTGACATCTCGATTTCCCTATCCACTTGAAAAAGGAGATAAATTGCGGGCTTATTATCAGATTAGGGAAATCTCAAAAGATCATGATGTTTATCTTATCAGTATCGTCGATGATGATCCATCAAAATCAGATCTGGAAAAAATAAGACCACTGGTCAAGGAATTACACATCATTCGAATTGCTTCTTTGGAACGAATCATCTCATTAATCAAAGCCTTTTCTACAGGTATTCCATATCAGATCGCATGGTTTTATAGTGCCAAAATACATCAAATCATTCAAGACCTTACAGCTAATATTCAACCCGATCACATCTTTTGCCAACTCACAAGGATGGCGGAATATTGTAAAGATATGCCTGTCACAAAGACACTAGACTATATGGATTCCTTTGGCATAGGGATGAAACGTCGGGCTAATGTCGCCAAAGGATTCTCTAAGTATATTTATAACATGGAAGCGAGTCGTATGATCAGATATGAAGCAACCATTGCTGATAAGTTTGATCACCTGACCATTATTTCAGAGCAAGACAAAGCACAGTTTTCATTTCCTAAAGCTAGTGATATACATATACTACACAATGGGATAGACCCATCATTCTTTGAATTCGAAACACAATCTAAAGATGTAGATATTGTTTTTGTAGGCAACATGGGCTATTTACCAAATATAGAAGCAGCAGAATTTCTTGTTAACAACATTTTACCTAAATGTGGTCAATCCGTAACTATTTTACTTGCTGGAACAAGTCCTGCGCCAAGAGTAAAAGCATTACAATCAGATAAGGTCTCCATCACGGGATGGATAGAAGATATAAGAGTTGCATATGGCCAAGCGAATATTTTTGTTGCGCCATTGTGGTCAGGAACAGGTCAACAAAATAAAATTTTAGAAGCTATGGCGATGGGTATTCCATGCATCACCACTACGGTCGTAAATAATGCAATCGGAGCCAAAGACGGAGAAGAAATCCTACTCGCAGATGATGAAGCACAATTTGCAGAAAAAATTGATTTACTCCTAAAAAACGATCTTTTGAGATCACAAATAAGCCAAAATGCCAAAATCTTTGTAAAACAAAACTTTGATTGGAAACAAAATGGCTTGATTTTAAGTTCTATTTTCACAAACAAACAATAATAGTCCATGTTAGCAGAAGTTGTCGTAGAAAAAGACATCCGATTACATACCATTCCAGAAGCTATTCAAGATATAAGAGATGGTAAATTACTTATAGTAGTAGATGATGAAGACAGAGAAAACGAAGGTGACTTTATATGTGCCGCAGAAAAAATCACACCTGAAATGGTCAATTTTATGGCAAAATATGGTCGTGGTCTCATCTGTACACCCATCGAAGAAGAAAGGGCAAAGGAACTTGATTTAGAATTGATGGTAAAGTCAAATACTGCTTTACACAATACAGCTTTCACAGTATCTATTGATTTGGTGGGCTATGGTTGTAGTACGGGGATTTCTGCATATGATAGAGCAACCGGTATAAAAGCATTGGTAAATCCAGATATAAAAGCACATGATTTTGCTAGACCTGGACACATTTTTCCGCTTATTGCAAAACAAGGTGGTGTACTCAGAAGAACAGGACACACAGAAGCAGCAGTAGATTTAGCAAGGCTTGCTGGTTGTTATCCAGCAGGAGTATTGGTAGAAATCCTTAACGAAGATGGCTCTATGGCAAGACTGCCAGAATTGATAGAAATAGGTCAATCTTTAGGTATTAAAATCATAACCATCAAAGATTTGGTTGCATATAGAATGCAAACAGAAAGATTGGTCACCAAAGAAATGGAAACTGAAATCCAGACCCCTTATGGCAAATTTTCAGTTAAGGCTTTTAGACAATTGACCACAGGTGATATACACTTGGCATTCTCTATTGGTCAGTTTCATACAGACGAACCTACCCTAGTGAGGGTACATTCGAGTACAGAAACAGGCGATATTTTGGGAATCTTATTTGATGGTTATGCAGACCAATTGACCAAATCTCTTCAACTGATTGCAAAAGAAGGTAAGGGTATTTTGTTATTTATGCGTCATGGCGAAAAGACAGATTCAATCCTTGATAAGTTAAGATCACTTGATGTCAACCCTTACAATAATCCTGCGACGTCTGACGAGCAAAGAGATTTCGGTACGGGTGCACAAATACTCAGAGAAATGGGTATTTCTAAAATAAAACTTATCACCAATCACGAGAAAAAACGTGTTGGATTGATAGGTTATGGTCTAGAAATAGTGGAGAATATACATATCTAATCGAAGGATTAATTGATAAAAAAAGTGCATCTAGTTCCTGACTAAATGCACTTTTTTTTATTTTACATCTTATCCTTCATATGCTGAGAGATAAGATTATGCTTTAAAGATCATAAAAATGTATACATTAAATTTTTACAAAAGGTAAAACTACTGAACTCCTTTTACTGCTATTTATTTTCATGATATAATAACCAGAATTAAGGTCGGCAACTGATATTTTATGCTCATTCCCCATGATTGATAAGGATATATTTTTCATCAACTGACCTTGGGCATTAAAAATTTGCGCCAATGTTTCATGGGATGGATCACTATATAAAGTTAGAAAATCAGAAACAGGATTTGGCTGTAATTTAAAATTAGGTAGATCAGCATTTGTGGTATTATTGACATCTTCCAATATTAGGTTATCTATCAAAATAGCATCAACACCTTCTGTATCAAAAGGAGAAAAGAATCCATCTCCAGAACTATTATAAAAACTAAGTTCAAGTTTACCCACAAATCCCTGAGGTAAGTAAAAACTATGATTAGTAAGGATGTCTTCTGGTTGGTCGTAAATAAAAGTGGAAAAATTTTGAGTATCATTGTAGTAAGAAAGTTTCATAATAGATGTCTGTGACGAAACTAATGGGTCTTCAAAAAAATCATAAATACCTGATCTAAGTTGAATCATATCAAAAGATATTCTTGGATTAGTGAAAGAAGTAAGGTCAATACATGATGTAGCGACATTAACAGATCCAGAATTTAGATCCTTAAAGTTTCTATCAGGATCAGGACATGGGGCACTTCCGAAAAAATTACCTGTTGCGACAAGGTAAGTTTCATTTTTATAGTCAGTATTCCTCAAATCATCAGAAATCTCAAACATATTGTCAAACTCATTGTCATCAAATTTAAACTCAAAGACTCCATTCAAAGTATTATTTTGTGAAATATATAAAACCCCCATATTATTAGATACATCAGAATCAATGGCACAAATAAGCTCTACATCATAAATATAATCTTGCGCTTCCATCGTAAATGATATAGGGTAGTATTCTCCCGCAAATATGGGTGATTTAGTTATTTCCTGTATCTCTTTGACCAAATTAGACCCATCATATATTTTAAGTATTATTTCAGTGTTTGGTGGTACTATTTGGCATGAATTATTAGTGATATATGTCAATAGATTTACATTTGTTGAGCCACATTCCGAATTTACAACCTGTGTTACTAATATTTGAATTTCTGCTGCCGCTGCTGCAAAATTGTCAATAATGAATGACGCATTATTATTAGAAGTATTATCATCAAAGAAAAATAAACCTAAACTATAAAACTGAATATTGGTCTCATCAAGATAAACCACATCGTCGACCACGAAATCAACACTTTCACCTGGATTGAGGGTTTCAGCTAACTCAAAGTTTTTTGATTCTCCTTCTATTTCAATTTCCATAACTTCGCCAGCTTCCACAGGTATTGTTCCCACATTTCTTATCAAAATCTTCACTGGATAATAATCATCAGCGATACAAGTAAAATCATAAAAGTTTTCTGCTGATATTTGTAGATCTAATATATCTTCAGTGGATGTTTCCACAGGCAATCCTACCGCTTTCCACGCTTCTAGCATAGATGCATATTGTGGTGAACTTGCCCCATAAAGATCTTCACACGCAAGCATCGCAAATTCGTACATCGCTGGATAATCTGATGACGGCGTAAGATATGATGTTTGACACAAAAACAATACTTGGAGTACTTCATCTATGTCCATCTTGCCTACATTGTATGGGATACCTTCACTTTCTCCAGCCACGCCTTCTACTAACAAGTAAAACCAATGGTTCAGTACGCCACTATTATAGTGCACATCTGCCCCATCTTCCCAATATTCCCCTTTATATCTTTTGGGATTGCCTTGCATATTGGGGTCTGACATAGATCTAAAAGTCCTAGCAAACTTGCTTAATGCAAACTCAGGTCCTAAATCCCAAGTAAAATTCTCATTATCTACAAAATATTCTAATGACTTTCCGAATATGTCGCTGAGTGATTCATTCAATGCTCCTGACTCTTCGTTGTATATCAAATTCGAATTGTATTGTGTCACGCCATGTGTAAACTCATGTGCTACAACAGAAAGTGTAGTCAAAGGACCATTATGACAGTCGCCATGACCAAAATAAGCATTCTCACCATCCCAATAGGCGTTAATATAGTCGTCTTCACCACCTACATGAATGACAGGATTCATTGAGCCTCCTTCACCATCAATACCTGAATACCCAAAATGATCCACCATCATATCATAAAAAGCTGCTGTTGTATAGTGTGCATCTATGGCTACTAAGTCATTTACATCATCATTGTCCCAAACATTATTGGAATTCACAATTAATTCATTCGAACTGCCGCTTGCATTTGTATAAGTGGTATTCCCCTTACCCCTTGACATATCACGAAGGACAAACCTATTGGGAGCCAAAGAATCTGTTACAATATTCTGATTACCATAGTAAAGCGTTTTACCAATTCCATTTGCATTGCCATGTTTGATTAGACTTTGGTCAAAAATGATCGTATTGTTTTTAGCTGACGTAATGACTTCATATTTTATAGCTTTCATTAAACTTTTGACTTCTATCTTGTAAGCTAAAGTATATTTTCCAGATACGTTAGGATATGAAACATCTATTACTACTAGGCCTTTAATGTCGGATTTCATTTTATCATGTCCTAAAGGTTTGTCACTAGCCTTACTTAATTTTCTTAAAACGTGTTGGGAAGCATTGCTTTTTGCGACATCTTCACTTATAGTTGGTGTAACATCGATGTCAATGTCATTATATAATTTACCTGTTGTATAATGAACAAAACCATCTTTCAAATGTAAACTGTATGACGCCCCATATACCTCAATCCCTTTGTATAATTGATTGAATTTTGGATGGAGGTTTGAAAATTTAGATCTTCCTATTGGAGCGGCGACCATTGTGACATCATCCATACCTCCTTCTTTATTTTTGTAGTAATCAAAAAAATATTCTGCTTTTACTTTTTCAGCTGGACGATAGACAAGTTTTGATTTTGAATCAACGTTTGACTGTCCAAACGATACAAAAGCAAAAAACAAATAGACAATCGTGTTGATCATACTAATTCTCATAATAAATTGATTTTAAGTTAAAGTAAATATATAATTTTATTTTAATGAGTCTCTTACAACATTTTATAATTTCACGATGTAATCAAATCTTAAACAAATATATAGCAACCGTTTCAAAAAAACAAAATAAATAGAATATATTTTCAGTAATTCACAAAGTAATATTTCACCAAAAGTAAAACGACATATTTTCTTTAACAGGAAGGCCAAGTTGATTTTTAGAATATTATTAGTGTAAATAATGATTTTTAAGAAAATCCTTTATATTTTCGCACTGATTTTAAATTTATTTAAACAATATCAATAAATACCCTTTCAAATGATCATTGGAGTTCCAACAGAAATCAAAACAAATGAAAACCGTGTTGCACTTACACCCGGAGGCACACTAGAATTTACCAAAAGAGGACATACGGTCTATATCCAAAGTAATGCAGGAGAAGGATCAGGTTTTACAAATGAAGAATACATCAATGCAGGTGCAAAAGTATTGCCCACTATAGAAGATATTTATGGTATAGCAGAGATGATTATAAAAGTAAAAGAACCTATAGAAAAAGAGTATAGCCTCATAAAGCCAAATCAATTATTATTTACTTATTTCCATTTTGCATCATACGAACCATTAACTATGGCTATGATCAAAAGCAACGCTATTTGTTGTGCGTATGAAACCGTTGAGTCTTCTGATAGATCACTACCATTATTGGTCCCAATGTCAGAAGTAGCAGGTAGAATGGCCATTCAACAAGGTGCAAAATACTTAGAAAAGCCACAAAGAGGTAGAGGCGTATTATTAGGTGGTGTACCTGGTGTCTCTCCAGGAAAAGTGCTAGTCTTAGGTGGTGGTATCGTAGGAACACAAGCTGCTAAAATGGCTGCTGGTCTTGGAGCTACCGTAACTATCCTAGACGTGAGTTTGAAAAGATTGAGATATCTGAATGATGTCATGCCTGCTAATGTCATTACGATGTTCTCTAATGAAATGAATATCAGAAAATTAATTGTTGACCACGACTTGATTGTAGGTGCAGTGTTGATACCTGGTGCAAAAGCCCCAAATCTTGTTACAAGAGAGATGCTAAAAAATATGCGTCCTGGTACAGTAATCGTAGATGTAGCAGTCGACCAAGGAGGATGCATCGAAACTTGTAGACCTACTACACACGACGATCCTACATTTATTATAGATGATGTCGTACACTATTGTGTCGCTAATATGCCTGGTGCAGTCCCTTACACTTCTACACTAGCACTAACCAATGCGACGTTGCCTTATGCCCTTCAGTTGGCAGGAAAAGGATGGCAAAAAGCTTGTCGCGAAAATAATGAATTGAAATTAGGATTAAATATTGTCAATGGTAAAGTAGTTTATCAAGGTGTAGCAGATGCTTTTGGCTTAGAATACACAAATGTAGATACAGTGCTTTAATCTGAGTTTATTAATATCTAATAAAAGAGTGTAAGGAACAAGAGTTTTTTACACTCTTTTTTTTTATTTCTTCCATATTACTATAATCAAGGCCTTTAAAAACAAAAATCTTCTTAGGCTGTTAATAATTCGATTCCAATCAAGAGTATAGTCCGAAAAGTCCTTTGTTCAAATAAAATGGAAAACATTTATTTCTACTACATTGATAATCAAACGTTTCCCTTTAGGGTCCGGGTGAAAAATGTTTGATTATCAATCAACTTGTATTTTCGGAGTGGACTCAATCAATATTTACTATTAAAAACCTACCATTATTAATAAAGTCATCCTTAATTATAAATGGTATCATTTTATTTACTCCAAATTACTTTATTTTCACCTCAAATTAGATCATATGAATTTTAAAAATTTACTTTTACTTCTTTGTGTATCCATCATTACTAATAACGTCAAAGCTCAATTATTCACACTAAAAGATGTAGCTTCTGGATTTAATAAACCTGTTGACATTTCCAACACAGGTACACCTGATGACAAAAGATTATTTATCACAGAAAAAGATGGAAAAATAAGGATCATAGATGAAACTGGATCAGTACTTCCTACCCCATTTATAGATATTGATAATAAAGTAAGTTCAGCATCTAATGAAAGAGGTTTGTTGGGTCTTTGTTTTCATCCTGAATACGGTAATAGTGGATATTTCTATGTAAACTATACCAATAATAATGGAAATACTGTAATCTCAAGGTTTTCAAGAAGTGCAAATAATGACAACTTAGCTGATCCCAACACAGAGAAAATCCTTTTTACAGTCGTACAACCTTTTGACAACCATAATGGTGGAGAGATCAACTTTGGAAAGGATGGGTACTTGTATGTAGGCATGGGCGATGGTGGTAGTGGTGGCGATCCTGGCAATAGAGCTCAAAACCCTAAAAACATGTTAGGTAAAATGCTTCGTATTGATGTAAACACCGAAGATGCACCTTACCTTATACCTACTGATAACCCTTATAAAGACAATGTAGATACTCTTCAAGAGATTTGGTCTATGGGCTGGAGAAATCCTTGGAGATTCAGTTTTGATCGTGAGACCAATGATATGTGGATAGCTGATGTAGGACAAAATAAATGGGAAGAAGTTAACATAGAACCCGCTGGACAAGGTGGTCTAAATTATGGTTGGAAATGCTACGAAGGATTAGTAGAGTATGATTTCGGCAAGTGTGATAATGGTACTGCTTTTGTGTCACCAATACATGTTTATGACAATAAATCAGACGTAGGTTGCTCTATCACAGGTGGATATGTATATCGAGGTACACAAAACCCTGGTTTGTTTGGTAAGTATGTTTATGCTGATTATTGTACAGGAAAGTTTTGGGCGCTTTATAAAAACTCGAATGGAGACTGGCAAAATGATGATCTTGCTGATTTACAAAATTTCCATTATGCAACATTCGGAGAAGATATTTATGGTGAATTGTATGTAGCAAGTCTCAGTTCAGGTAGAATATTTAAAATATCAGATGGCACAAGTAGTTCTGCCACTACTCCTAAAAATTCTAACACGATTGATATTCTAACTAACCCATTGAGTAATAACTTGCAATGGCGTATTAATGCTGAATATAAAGGTGATATCATTTGGAGCATTTATGACCTTCAAGGCAAAATCATCAGAACCGTCCAAACACAAAAGAGTCAAGATACACAAGTATATTCCGCAGATGTATCTCAATTACCCATTGGAGAATATTTGCTTAAGAATAATGTAGATGCATCAACAACAAAACGATTTATAAAAATATAATTATTGGTAAAATTATTGATGAGATAAAAAAAGCCTTCCAATTAGTTTTGGAAGGCTTTTTTTTGTTATATTGTAATCCGATTATCGAAGTAACGCTGAAGCGTCACAAGTAATGCAACTTCGATATATTATGT
Organism: Saprospiraceae bacterium; assembly: GCA_041739205.1. Lineage (GTDB taxonomy): Bacteria > Bacteroidota > Bacteroidia > Chitinophagales > Saprospiraceae > OLB9. The sequence continues at coordinate 2,205 of JBGSOH010000199.1, read as the reverse complement.
TTAGCATTTGTATGGCGATTTATATTGAATGTAAGTTATTATATTTTGAAGTGCACTCACATATTGCAAAGCCATTAAATACTACCCTGAAAAACTCATCTCTCATAACTCATATCTTATAACTCATAACTTCACCACCTTCTCTTCTTTAATCACAACATTCCCATCCGATATCCGCAAGAGATACATCCCCGACACAAGTCCCATCATATCCACATTATTCTGACCATAATAGATACGTTGGGTATGTACAGGACGTCCTGAGATATCATAGATCATAATCTGTCCATGTTGTGGTACATACTCACCGAGTGTGACGAGTAGATAGTCTTCTACAGGATTAGGGAATAGGGTAATGTCTGCCACAGCAGATGATATACCATCATCTACACTACTTGTACCTATGGTGATGGTACGACAGGTTGTGTTGCTACTATTTTCATTACTTACGGTGAGACATACATTATAAGTACCGGATGCGGCATAGCTATGATATGGATGTCTCATACTTACTCGTGGACTACCATCACCGAAATCCCAGCTCCATGTCTCAGGCCTGAAGTATGAAAGGTCTGTAAACCGTATCCTTAGATGATCTATGGTATCAGGCTCATAGCGGTATTTAGCAATAGGATGATTGTCAATACCTAGGGTATCACATGGGGATCCATCTAGTGGGCCTAAGCGATATTCTGGCATAGATGGCACGGTACGAGCGAATGTAGTAGGCATACTGATACTGTGTTGTCGTACATCACATGCTATACCTGTTGCTGTAGGATGCTCAATAACCGAAAGCATACGTGTGGCTGCAGAACTTGGAAATATATAAATACGGCCATCAGGACCTAGCTTCATCAAACAAAAATTAACAGGATAACCGAAAAGATTTGGAAACTCTGGAAAAAAATATTCAAAACCATCGTATTCTGCTACTTTTTTTTCACTTTGAAGGGTATTTGTGGCCGTCATATCGTACTGAAAGATTTGTTCTCCATTGCAGACATATAGATATCTACTATCAGACGAAAATGCAGTTCCAAAGCCCAACCTAGGCTGACTTAATGTTTTTGATCTCAGATTTGATATACTACCATCACATCTATCAAAATCCGCAATATTAAAACCACCACCAGTTGGGCTAAATAATGTAGATGCTGTATAAAATGCCAAAAAATGCCCATCAGGCGATATGGTTATTTGGCCTCCACTATCAATATTTTTTTTTAACCCTGTTGAGTATTTACTTTTGAAATTAATGCCATGTTCGTCAACTAAAAATGTGTACATCCATTCAAATGTAGTAGAAAAAGTGACTAGCCACCAATCTCGCCCATTACCATGTCTGATGGGTGTAATTGCAAAAATTAATGAATCTCTCAATATTTCTACATCTTTCTCGAGCACCTTACCTTGGGGGTGTAAAAGATCAATAATAAATTTTGTATATGCTAATTTGTAAGTCGTTTGCTCACAATAATCATAAGTATTGTAGAGTACATAAAATTCATTGCCAACTGGAATTATAGTAACATTCAGTGCCCCTAATAGTCCACCTGGTAATGCCATATTTTCATCACCATAATTAGTATTTTCCCATTCTATACAGCCTTTATCAGGATTCGGAATATCCGATCCATAATTGATGGTATCGGCTATGGCTACATTACTGGCATGGATAAGAACTTGCCCATTGGAATATGCTAATAAATTGCCATCTTTATCACATATACTTGTATTAGCTCCATCTATATCCCATTCTCTATTTGGGTCTTCATATATACGTACTGGATCATAATTAAAATCAAAATTTGTTGAGCCCCAATTTTCTAGCCCTTGTACACTACCATATTCAAAACCAAAAAGCCATACATGGTCTTCCTTTTGCGCAATAGCTTGAACTAAGAATATAAATATAAAAAATATAGTAAAATTACTTTTCATTACATTACAGTTGATTAAGTAAATAAGGGAGAGCAGATGTTTCTACTCTCCCTATACATTTGATTATTTAATTATGATCATTTTGCCTTGAGCTACTTGTACGCCGCCATGTGTGGCTTTGTATAAATATACGCCAGGGCTTTGAACTGACAAGTCTATCGTAAAAACTTTTCTGTTCTCTACATTGATTTGTGTCACAGATCTACCAGATATATCAGAGATTATTATTTGATCTATCAGTTTATCCGATTGTCGAAGTAA
>JBGSOH010000198.1:0-16386 GCA_041739205.1 Saprospiraceae bacterium | reverse complement strand
AAACAGATTAGGACCATCGTAAGGGGCGGATACAAATCGCTCTGCTTTTTTACCAAATAATATGCGTTGAAGCTTTTCCACTTGGTAGCTAAGATCAATAATGTTTTGCTGCATTTGGGAGACTTGCTCTTCAAACGCCATTATTTTTTGATCTCTTTGTGCTATTTCTGCTTCGTAATTCATGGTATAAAAGTAAGAATTATTCTACTTTTATACCAACATTATACATGCTTTTTTTTATAATGTTTTTAACTTTTTTACGTGCTTTTCTAGATCAACTAGAAGTTGCTTTTAACTGATATCTTAACCTCTGTTTGGCACCTATTAGACTTACACCACTGAGTAACATGATCAGATATTGATAGGATAGCTCACCAGCTTTGCCATCAATGACAGATTGTACATTTTCAAACCTACCCTGTGAAAGCCACTTACCGTACACTACAAACCCATCTTTGTCCCAAACTAATATTTTTACTGTTTGATAGCTCTTGGAGAAAAATACGTACACAGTCCCATTACTAGGGTTTTCTTTAAGTTCATTGATTATCAAACCACATAAACCATATACGCCTTTACGCATATCTACGCACTCTTTGTAGATCATGTATCGCTGCTGGGCATTGAAACCTAGCATTATAGTAACTGTGAGATTTCCATAACGGATAATTCTCTATTTATAGAAATGACCACGCCATCAGGCCTCCTTATCTCTACAGGATATTTAAAAGTTGTTGCAAAAGGTTTAATTTCAATAAATGGAACATTGCTGTCGCTTTTACTTTTACGAAGCCAATACAATAATGTAGAACTGTGAAATGGCTTATCTTTACTGAAGTCTTTTATACTTTGGTTCGATTGCTTGAATTCTGAAACCCAAGAATTGATTTGATCTTTGGTATACCGCATCTGATTATTTTACTCGCAAAGTTAAGGACTAGTCATCAATCGAAAAATATGTGGTTCGTCGGATGGATACATAGAATTAGAATAGATGAAAGCGGAAAGGTATTGAGTATTCCATTGCTTCAGTGTCCTTAGTGTTATAAGAACAATTCAAATTCAAATTAATATATCATAACTGTCATCAAAAGATGGTTCAGAATATGATCCTTCTATTGGTTCAAAAAGTTGAATAAGAACAGAAATTCAGCACATAATAGACAATGTTTTGTTTTTAACCCGAATTATGCGTTGGAACTTCGTGATGAGAAGTTAAAATACAATAAATCAGCTACTTATATTCGAAAAGCGTAGCACCGCTACGGTTAAAGAAGATAAATAGGCGAAGCTTCTGATTTGCAGTAGTTTAGCTTCGGAATAGATTTTCTAATGCATAATTCGGGTTTAAACTTCAGTGTGGCCAGCAACGACAGAAGAGATTTTAAAAATGACATTGCATAAAAGCATAAGAATAAATCTCCTTACAAATTAGACAAGTTCCTTTTCTCTGTAAGTTGGTGTATTGATCGAAATAAATTTAGACATTTTATTTTTACTCTTTTAACCATAATCACATTTTCCAGAGTATTACAGGCTCATGCAGCTTATTTATCATTAATTCCATACTAATCTTTAGTTTTTCATAGTCAGCAGGCAAAAACTCCGTCTGTAAGATCTTAAAATCTGCTACTATATTTAATGTCTTTATGGCAGGAAGGTAAGAAGATGAATACTTTAAAATCAAATCATTTTCTTGCATAACTGCATTTAGATTAGCAGGAACTTCATATTCGTAACCATCAAGTATTTTGAAATTTGTGACGTATTTGTATTCCATGGCAAAGGGAAAATCCACATTAGTTTGGCGCACTTCTTCTTTGAATGGATTGTCTTCGAATGGTAAGTGTACAAATGGCTTCACGTATAATGAGTCTTGATTTATGATTTCTTTTTTTTGAACCTGTTTTAGCTTTATTAATTCGTCAGTCATGTCTGCAATATATAATGAATCCAACACTAATTCCTTTTCTACTTCAATGGAGTATAAATAGTCTTCGTCACCATTAGAGTTGATATTAATGATATCTTCAAATGCGAAATAATCTAACTTATTTATTTTAGTTGAATACAAAAAATTATTCTCAAATTGGGTGATGTCTGTTTGGACGATTTGTTTACCTATATTGTTTTGCTTGAGATTGATCCATCTTGGATTGATTTTAGATATGACCCAACCCTTATCTTGAAGACATTTGACTGGCAACTTACCAAACGGAATGGTCGAAGTTGCATCTGATAAAACATCATTTCCATCTATCTGACTTAATGCGACTACATAATTAAATTGAGAATAATCTGGTATAACTGGATGCAAACTACCATTTCCTCTAGTACTTAAGATTACAGGTGTTGTAGGTATCCCTACATGGTTTAGAGCAGCAATATAATTTAGATTTATTTCACCCACGTCACCCTTTCCATCTGCAAAAAGTTTATCACCTGTTTTTGTGGTCGTGTACGAATTAAGTCCGTTAAAACTTACATTTTCGAGAAAATACTGATGAATTTTAGCAGCCTTTTCTAGTTGAGTATCCTCATCTCCAAAGGATATTAATTTGTCAATAAATTTTCCATCGCTTACTTTTTTCCCAAATGTTTCACTTTGCAATAACTCAGAACTTATTTCTTCATACGTCTCTGCAAATGTTTGAATAGGTGCGTTTGGATAAGCCACAGAAATCAATTGATGCGTTATTCTACCTTTGAAGTCATTGGCATTGGCTGCAAAAGGCTCACTTTTGAATGCTGGTATATTCTCATGGACAATCGTCCTTTGAGCATAATTTATATCGTACGTTCGGGATGCGACTTGCGTTCCTAAATATCCAGTTCCTTCATCTCTTATTTTATACTCAATGGATTTAGCAAGTGTAGAACTTTTATCACTCATAGGAGTAAAAGGCCCAAAAACACTCATTTGATAAGTGAAATATTCCGGAATTTTTGTTGTAAACTTATTATAAATGACAGGGACATCTTCTTGGATATACCAATCATCTATATCTTCAAAAAAATCAGAAATAAGCATATATTCGTACTCAAATACAGATCCACTTCGAACATTTGGCATTAAAAAAGTTGCTTTTTTAAAATAATCGTCATATTGCTCATAAGTAATATTTTCGTCTAATAGCTTTTTTTCTACTATCTTATTATGATCTAGATTGTATGTTCTCCCTTTAATGCTTGAGATTTTTACTTGACTTTTACTATATGTTGGGCTGTAATAAAATATTTCGACATTGCTGATATACTCTGCTTCTGCATTAAAAATTTTCACCTGAATTTGCTGCGTCAATTCGGCACGATATCCATCAGACTCTTTGTAATTGATTTCCCACAATCCAGTTTTATTTGTTATCATAGCGTCAACTTCTGATTCAATATCGCAAGACTTTTGTTGAAGTAATTCTTTGGAAACTTTTTTGTATTTATATTGCTGTGCATACATTTTAGTATGCATCATCATGGAAGAAATTACACATAATACTGTAATAATCCCCTTATTCATAATTTTAGTGTGTTTTAACAATTCTCTTACAAACAGCAATAAGACTTTTTATTTTTCCTTGTCTTTTATTTCCTGACTTAATTTCTTGATAAATTTCAAAAAATCTTCCGGACTTTTAATTACTTCACTTGACACCATATCTTCAAATCTATCAATAAATTCGGTGACTTTATTAAGTTTGGCATCAAGTTTTTCTGGATTTCTAGATGTCCAATAACCACTTTCGTCTATCATCTCAAAATCAGAAAAATACTTACCACTTATGTATCTCAAAAGCTCTATAATTTTCATGTGTTGCTCAGCTGTAGTAAATTGTGTTTTTACGGATACGGTGTACACCATATCTAACGGATCAAAATCCTCAGAGTCTTCGGTAAAGATTGGATTAAGTTCTTCATCATCAAGATTTAACTGCACGGTAATGACCTTTACTTGACCTTCGTCGTGTTTCGCAATAAGATCTTTTATCCACGGATTATAAATCCTTCCCTCACTGTCGAAAATTAGTGTCACAGGCTCACATTCATCTGGTGTAAATATGACACCATAATCATCTTCATTTAATGGAGATACAAATTTATCGTTTGGATATTCTGTGTTTAATACGCTAAATTTCCAATCAAAAACCTTACATATATCCTCTACTTCTTCTACAAATGTATTAAGTTCAGATGCGGAGGTAAGTCTCCCTTTATAATGAAATGATAGACCCATAATATTCAGATTAGTAACAAAGGTAAAAAAAGAAATTAGGTAAAAAAGGTAATCAGCAAAAAAAATATAGCTTTAGTGCGATATGATTTATTATTGTAAAATTCAATTTATTTTTTTGTAAATTTGACAATTCATTTTTAAAATAATTGAGCATATTTATAATTGATAAATTAAAAAAAATAACTCAACAAATATTTTTATTTTTCTACTAATTAAGCTACTTATTAATGGTTCAAAATTGCCATAAATCAGCATTAATATAACAAGATGAGTACAAGATAAAACTACTTTTAAATTTTTGTTTTACTAATCCGTTCACTTATCTTAATGTATTCACCCAATGCGGCGGAACCATACCATTCAAACATTTCTACATCAAATATACCAGCTTCTACAGCAGGATCACTATCACAAAGAATTTTTGCTTCTTCAAGTGTTCTTACATTAAGAATAAATAGTCCACGATATGTTTTATCGTTTTTACCAAATGGTCCTGCCACTACAAGCTTTTTTTCTTTGACCAATCTACTTATATTGTCCATATGACCGCGAAAAAGATTGGATCGGAGTTCACTATCTTCTATATTTTTTGTACCTGTTTTTAATATGACAAATACATAAGATTTCATTCCATAATCATCAGCTCCTAGAGAGTCTGCAAGTATTGGGTCGTAATTTTCATTTACGGTTTGGCCGTTGATTATAAAAGAATAACCAAACATAACCATGCACAATAAAAAAAACCTAGAAGCTAACATAATCTATATGTTTTGAAATGAAAACTTAATTCTTTTTGAAACGATAAGCTAAGGATAATAATCATTAACCTACCTGTACAAATGATAAAATGACTTACTAAGTTCATTCAAAGTGAATTTCCTATCCCTCAAAATATATTAACAGACCGATTTTCCAATAGTATTTAATTTGTGCAGCCTAATGAGATAAGACTAAAAAAAGATATCTGCAAATCATTACAGATATCTTTGACCACAAAAGTTTCAATATTAAAAGTTGATAGTATTTTACTTAGTTAGCTTTATTTTTTGTAAGACAAATGTCAATTCGGTTTTTAAACATAATCAAAGGTTCATCGTCCAAGGCAAAGGTATATTTCTTATTCCTAAACATGCGCCCAAAATCAGAATTCGGTGGAAATGAATCAGAATTCGGTAAAAACATCATTATATATCAAACAATCCAACCTTAAATCCCCTTTAACATTTTTACCTTAAGCACTTGGCATAACGATTCTGACACTTTGATAGCCTCTTGCAGAAGACCCAGGTCAGCAAAAGTTTCGAAGATGACTTTTGATGATGCCGATAGCATACCGAATTCAGCTATGTTTTCCCTGACACGGACCAGTTTAGGATCGAAAGTTATCCTTTACTTCCTAAGACCTCCTTTGCGTTTTATAACGCTAGTGTTTTTGACAACGTTGATCTCTTCTGCCGTCCCTTCAAACTTGAACAAGCTACTTAACTTAGCCATAACGAAAAATTTAAATTGTGAATGAATGCCCAAATGTACAGTCAGAATTTTGTGCTTGTCAAGAGGTAGTGTCTCAAAATGGCGCATTTGTCTTAAAATGACCATTTTGTCAATCAAAAACATACTATTTTCAAAAGGAAATGTTAAAGTTTTCCCACCATAGCATATCTTCAATACACATTTTCATTTTTGATACTTTATCACTTTTATGTCACCGACTATTTTTAATGTTTAAATTTTTTAACTTATGAATATTTACAATTTGTTTTCCAATATTATAGCGGACTTCATCCATAGACGCTCCGTAGATGCTCCACATACGTTCCACATACGTTCCACACATGCTCCGTACACGTTCCGTATGTAACTCGACTGAGTTCCGACCGAGTTCCGACTGAGTTAGCACTGAGTTCCGACTAGTTCCGACTAGTTCCCACTAGCGTGGACTACCGTCGACTACCGTGGACTGTAAACCACCTTTTTTATACCGAAATCAACTTTTTGATCAGTTTTATGACCTGATCTATGGCTTTCTTTTGGATTTTCCTTTTTTGATTTTAAAATATTTTCTGCTATATGGATAACACAAATAGAAATTTTCGCCTCGCCATCTACCCAAAAGATGTCGCAATAATTACGGGAAAAAGCTTGAGAATTGTGCTAGTCATATCATTTCCAAAATCAGATCATATTTAGGGAAAGAGTACAATCATATCCTGACAATTAAGGAATTCTGTAATTATTCAGAGCTGAATTTAGATGACATCTTACATACTATGAATTTGTAAATGGGTATTATTTATTTGAATGAAGGGGTGAATAAGATTAAAGAAGGTTTAAAAATTTTCTAAGTAAACAATCTATAAGTAATGCTTCTGATAATAAATATTCTTGACGTCATAATTTGAATATGTGAACTTAAGCAAGATTTCACACTTAAAAATCCTAGGTTTTAATAAAGGGAAATACTATTCTTCACTGTATTCATAGTCATACACTTAAATTAAGAGCCGACTCCGAAAAGTATTTTGGAAAGAATATGAGTAAAATATCAGTTTTTACTCATGTGAAAATCGACTGTTTTAGGAGTGTATTCAATTAATGCATCTGTTAAAGAACATTTGAAGATTATGCAATTTTTGTTGTTCAGTAGACCAAATCAATCATAATTTGGTTTGAACACGCCTTTAGCATCTTTGGTTGGAAGATTTTATTTACAATTTGGGTAGTTTTTACTCTCATCAGCGAAAAAAATAAAAAAACTGATATTTTTTTCAAATAAATTAACCCAAAGCACATATTTTTTGTAAAATATCTTACATTTTTATCCTAATTGAATTTAATTTATGTTCTCATTTTACCCTATTTTGGATTTTTTGTGATATTGTTATAATGTTGATTTACAATGATTTAAGTTAATTATGTTATGAAAAATAGCTCTATTTGTCTAAATCAATTTATGCGATATTGATAATTATCGCTTGGATGATCTGCTTTACCTTTGTATCATCGAATTTGAAGAGTTAGTATCATTAAGGTCTTTCGAAAGTGCAAAATGATCGCTCCATAAAATTTATTTTGTAATAAAAAAGCGTATTTATACCTATAAATGTATAGCGTATAAATACCAAAGGTTATACTTTTTATAATAGTTTTGATATTGTAAGTCTTTGATATTTAGTTAATTATGACTAATTATAGTAGTTTTTTAACTATAAATCATTAAATCAAATTCTACTTTATTGTTATTTTATACTACTTATTTTGGTCCTATCTTTGTGTTGTAATTAATAACAACCCAATAAAAATCAAAATAAAATGGAATTTTTAACAATTATCATCGAAATATTATTAGGTATTATCCAAGACGAACACGACGGGATTTAATCTCGTTTCTAAATATAATTTATTCTCAACAACGGGTGCGTATGGGGGGTGGATTCAGATATCCGCCCGGATGTCTAAACCCTCCATAATTTCAAAAGTAAACGTACTTTAGATACGCATTATTCTCAAAATTTTAGGTGCATACGAGGGCTTTTCTCTGGGAGAGCCCTCGTTTTTAAAATTTTGTTTTCACAAATATTATTTTAGTTGTTGGTGATTTTGTCGTCAAGATTTTACTCTTTCTCGTCCTTAACGGACAAATCTCCTTTCAATCTATTCTTTTACTAAACGAATGCTAATTTGTTTTACTTAGGCAATAATTACTTTTATTTGTCTATCATATGTTATAACAATGTAAAAGTAGCTTCCTTTTATTAGGTTGTGCGTTTTGGTTATGGTAACCTATATTACCTTTCTAAACAATATCTGTGATCGTTCTTGTTTACATTATTTTGCTGAAAAATAATTGATCTTGTGAAAACCACAGACTAAGATTTTATGTCATAGCTTTTGTAGAAAGGTATTAAATGATTTTTTATCACAAATATCAAATTTGATTTTTTGATTCAATTATGTTCTTTTCTATTCCAAAATCAATAGAAATATTCGGTTAAACTACAAAATAATCCATTTTAATCTGTAATAAATACTTGAATGCAGCTAATTTTGTATTACATTTGCACCACTTTTGCAGATTTTAACCATCTATGTCGATAAATAAAGATAAAATTAATCTAGAAAAATTGCCAAACCATATAGCTGTAATTATGGATGGTAATGGTAGGTGGGCTAAGACTCAAGGCAAACCTAGGGTCTTTGGACATAAAAATGGGGTCACATCTGTAAGGGAAGTGACAGAAGCTGCCGCTGAGTTAGGAATAAATTATTTAACGCTGTTTGCTTTTTCTACAGAAAACTGGTCAAGACCGAGTTTCGAAGTAAACGCTTTGATGACCTTGCTAGTCGAGACTGTAAAAAGTGAACTAAAAACACTCAATAAAAATAATATCAGACTTCAAGCCATTGGCGATCTAAGCAAACTTCCATCAAAGACTTACAAGACCCTTTTGGAAGGCATCGAGTTGACTAAAGATAACACTAGAATGACTTTAGTCTTGGCACTTAATTACTCATCTCGTTGGGAGATCGTAGAAGCCACAAAAAAAATAGCCCTTGATGTACAGAATGGCAATCTAAATGTTGATGATATCGATGCAGCATTATTTTCACATAATTTGACAACTAAAGATATTCCTGACCCTGAATTAATGATCAGGACAAGTGGCGAGCATAGAATCTCCAATTACTTGCTTTGGCAAGCAGCATATGCTGAGTTCTATTTTACACCCGTATTGTGGCCCGACTTTAGAAAGGATGATTTTTATCAAGCAATTATTGACTTTCAGGGCAGAGAAAGAAGATTTGGTAAGACTAGTGAACAATTGGTCGAGGCTTAAAGTCGTTTAGGTAGAAATATTAAATAAAAGTTAAAAAAAATAATCGAAACAGCATTATGAAATTATATATCGTTCTGACACTGCATAAACTTAATAACAATTTATGAATATTAGCATGTTAAAATATTTTGCAGTAGTATATTTACTTTGCGTTTTGTCTTTTGATCTGAAATCCCAAGAGACTGCACAAATTTTAAATTACAGCGACAAAAAAACGTACGAAATAGGTGGAATCAATATTGTAGGGGCCGAAAATCGTGATCGTAATGCCATAAAATCTATAACTGGACTTAAAGAAGGTAGTAAAGTGCAAATTCCCGGTCCATCTATACCAGCAGCAATCAAATCGTTATTAAAACTTAGATTATTTGATGATGTTCAGATAATTCAAGATAGTACAAAGGGGGAGATTGTTTTTTTGAAAATTATTTTGGTTGAAAGACCTATCTTATCAAGATGGTCATACAAAGGAGTCAAAAATTCCAATCATGATGATCTGAATGATCTAATAAAAGGAATCCTCACCAAAGGAGGAATCGTGACAGATGACCAAAAAGAATTGTCAAGACAAAAAATAAGACAGTACTATGTGGAAAAGGGGAAACTAGACGCAACAGTCAAAGTAAACGAATATCCTGATGAAGGTAAAAATGCAAGCGTAAGAATAGAGTTTGTCATTGATCCAAAAGACAGAGTTAAAGTAGATGATATCATAATTGATGGGAATGTCTCTTATTCAGAAAGAAAACTTAGAAAAAAAATGTCTAAGACTAAAAGAAGAGGTACACTTTTCAGAAAGTCAAAATTTATAGAGAAGGAATACGAAGAAGATAAAATTTCAATAACTAAATTCTACCAAAACGAAGGTTATAAAAATATGTCCATATTGTCTGATACCACTTACCGAGACAAAGATGGTGATATCGTAGTGGAGCTAAAAATCGAAGAAGGTAAGCGCCATTACTTTAGAAATATCACTTGGAAAGGTAATTCTCTCTATTCAGATGACCAACTATATAATATTTTGGGTTTGACAAAAGGCGATGTATACAATCCTGAATTACTCCAAAACAGATTAAAATTTAGTTTAGATGGTAGAGATATCTCTTCATTGTATCTAGATGATGGATATTTGGGTTTTGATATTACTCCTGTAGAAATAGCGGTAGAGAATGATTCAGTAGATATAGAAATGAGAATTTTTGAAGGGCCACAATTCACCGTTGAAAACGTAGTGATCAAAGGAAATGACCGTACCAACGAACATATAGTAAGAAGAGAAATCAGAACAAGACCAGGCGAAAAATTTAGTAGATCTGCAATCATAAGATCTCAACGTGAGATTATAAACCTTGGATATTTCAATCCAGAGACACTCGGTATAGAAACCCCTGTAAATCAAGCAAGAGGTACTGTTAATATTGAATATCAACTAGAAGAAAAACCTTCTGACCAACTTGAGTTATCAGCGGGTTATGGTGGATTTAGTGGTCTGATAGGTACTTTGGGTGTTGTCTTCAATAACTTTTCTATTGCAAATGTTAAGGACAGAAATACGTGGAGTCCATTGCCACAAGGTGATGGTCAGAAACTTTCAGTCAGATTACAATCAAATAGTAGGTTTTTTAAATCCTATAATTTTTCATTTACCGAGCCATGGATGGGTGGAAAAAAACCTAGATCATTCACAATCGGTGCTGTTCAGACTGCCTTTGACTATACTTTGTCTGGCTTAGGAAAATTAAAAATTACAAGAGGATTTATTGGACTAGGTTCACAACTCAAGTGGCCTGATGACTTTTTCTCATCTAATACTACATTAAATATTGAAACCATCAATCTTGATAATTTCACATCAGGAGGATTTTCAATATCAAAAGGTACTTTCAAAAATTTCAGTGTTAAGCAAACATTTACGAGAAGTAGTGTGAGTGATCCTTTATTCCCACGACGGGGATCCAAAGTATCATTGTCTTTGCAAATTACCCCACCATATTCGTTGTTTAGATCTAACCAGTCTTATACAGCGACAACTGAAGAAATAGCAGAAATCACCAATAATTTGATCTTGGATAATGGTCCTGCACGACCACCGACCGAAGCAGAAATTGCGTCCAAAGTGGGTGAATTAATTGAATCTAAAAAATTCGGATGGTTAGAATACCATAAATGGAAAATAAGCTCAGAGTGGTATTATAATATATTTGACAAACTCGTATTGGCTACATCTGCAAAATTTGGTATCTTAGGTTCGTTTAATGATGATATTGGGACACCGCCATTCGAGAGATTTGAATTAGGTGGTGATGGTATAAATAACCAAAATGCTGGCTTACAGGGTAAGGAGATACTAGCTCTCAGAGGTTATGATGTAGCTGATATTACTGGTAACGGCGCTAGGACTGCTAATGGAACTGTTGGTGCACCAATATTTAACAAATTTACATTCGAACTTAGGTATCCTCTGTCATTAAATCCCAATTCAACTATATATGTAACAAGTTTTGTGCAAGGCGGTAATGCTTATCAGAACTTCAAGGATTATAATCCTTTTGATCTAAAAAGGTCTGCAGGTTTTGGAGCAAGGGTGTTTTTACCAATGTTTGGTTTGTTAGGATTTGATTACGGATTTGGTTTTGATAAGGTCAATCCAGCTGACGGTAACTACGGAAGGTTCAATATTGTGTTAGGATTTGAGCCAGAATAGCATTAATTTTTAGTTAATATCAATAAAAAAGAAATTTAAAAACCAATTTTAAAGTTATCAATTTAATTTTCAAACAAAACAAAAAAAAATGAAGCAATTATTTTTAAGTATTTTATTTGTAGGTCTATCATTATTTTCAGCAAGTGCTCAGAAGTTTGGTTATATTAATACTCAAGAGCTTCTTGTAGGTTTGACAGAGATGAAACTCGCTGATAATCAAGTCCAAGCACTTCAAACGGAGCTTTTGTCTAAAGGCGAAGAAATGGTGATAAAATTTGAATCAGATTATAAAGCTTATATGGCTGAAGCTAATAGTGGTACGCTTTCTAAGGTACAAATGCAGCAAAAAGAAGAAGTTCTTGTAGCTAAACAAGAAGAAATTAAAAAATATGAAGCTGAAATACAGCAAAAAGTAGGTATGAAACGTGAAGAGTTGTACAAGCCTATTCTTGACAAAGTGAAAGCGGAAATTGAAAAACTAGGGAAAGAAAATGGGTATACCATGATTTTCGATTCTAGTAGTGGAATGATTCTACATGCAACGGAGACTGAAGATTTAGGCCCTGTGTTAAAAACAAGACTTGGCGTTAATTAATCAAAATCCACAATAATATAGGAAGGGTGGTGATAAGTATATTGCCATCCTTTTTTTATTTTTGGACAGACCAATTTCTTAAGAAGGTCTAGTTTTGTAGTTTCTAAGCTTTTTTGTTGTAATTTTGTGGCTCACAAATATTTACTAACTTGGTAAATCAGGTTATAAAGAATAAGGTGCTAAATAATATATAACCTTTAACATTTTTGGATATGGTTAGAAGTATAAATTTTTTATTTTTGATACAAGTCGTATTGATTTTACTGTACCTGCCTTCGAATGGTCAATCAAATATAAGTCTTAAGACGTCCTTTTCAGTTAGCAACATGATGGAAAAATTTGTGGAGAATGGAAAAGCCAATGAAAATATTAAAGCATGGCGAATTCAGATTGTAACCACAGATGACAGACGTCAGATGGAGAGTGCAATGTCTTCTTTCACCAGTCTTTATCCAGGTGTGAATATGGATTGGAAACATGTAGCCCCATATTATCAAGTAAGGGTTGGTTATTATGAGAATAAAAATAGATTGATGCCATTTTTATTAGATTTAAAAAAGACATTCCCATCAGCTACACCAGTTTATGATCAAGTAAGTAAGAGAACTTTAGTAAGTAATTAATAATGGCACAAAGAGCTCTTTCCAAAGACAAAACATATGACTGGATTACACTTTCAGTCTACTTCAGCTTAGTATTAATTGGTTGGTTTATGGTTTTTTCAACAGTTTATGATGAAAAAAATCCTTTTGCATTTATTGACATCACAACTACAATAGGTTCTCAATCTTTGTGGTTAGTTATCTCTTTAGTAGCTTTTTTTACTGCACTTACCTTGGATTGGAAGTTTTGGAATACGCTGGCATTTCCTATTTATGCAATAACCATTCTTTTACTGATCTTAGTTTTATTTTTAGGAAAAGAAATAAATGGAGCGAAAGCATGGTTTTCCTTTGGTTTTTTCTCCATTCAACCATCAGAATGGGCAAAATTTGGAACCATTTTGGCAGTTTCCAGCTATCTAAGTTTTTTCAAGACTACAGCTAGTAATATCAATATCATAATAGTATCGTTAGCCTTGTTTTTAGGACCAGCGCTTTTGATTTTATTACAGCCAGATTTTGGATCATCGCTTGTGTTTTTGTCTTTTTTCATACTTTTATATAGAAGAGGACTTTCACCTATGGTAATAATTTTGGGGTTTAGTGTAGCTGCAATTTTTATTTTGTCTCTGATTTATGGTTTTTATATTGTCACAGTTTTTCTCATATTTTTAGCAAGTGTAAGTTTTATCTTTGAATATGAAAAGACCCAACGAGCATTATTAATATCACTGACTACATTGTTGATCATTGTATTTTTGTTATTTCAGAAAGAAACAACCTATTTAATCTTACCTTCTATAATAACTTTTTTGAGTTATGGATTTGTACTCTTGAGAAACAAAAATATTAAAATATTAAGTCTTGTTGCTCCTATATTGACCGTAGCAGTATTGTTTTCATTTACTTCAAGTTATGTATTTGACAATTTTCTTAAACCACATCAACAAGAAAGAATTAATGTTTGGCTGCGTCCTGAGAAGTGTGATCCGAGAGGTTCTCTTTACAATATCATCCAATCTAAATTAGCCATTGGTTCAGGTGGTTTTCAGGGTAAGGGGTTTTTGAAAGGGGAAATGACTAAACTTAATTACGTACCAGAACAATCTACAGACTTTATCTTTACATCGATTGGCGAAGAACAAGGTTTCATTGGAAGTTTCGGAGTTATTATTTTATATACGATATTACTTATAAGGTGTATCATTATAGCCGAAAGGGCCAATCTTGAGTTTATCAGGAACTACGCCTATGGTGTAGCTGGAATTTTATTTTTTCACTTTGCATTTAATATTGGTATGACGATGGGGCTGATGCCTGTAGTAGGAATACCTCTGCCATTTTTGAGTAAAGGAGGTTCGTCACTTTTGGCATTTTCCATCATGATTGCTGTCCTAATTAAAATGGATATGGCAAGGTTTAGATCAAACTAGTAAATATGACTTTTAATATACAACATACAGATAGATTATCTTCTGCTAGAGCAGGAATCATGCAGACAGACCATGGCCCTATTGAAACACCTATTTTTATGCCAGTAGGTACACAAGGTACTGTCAAAGGCATTCATCAGTCTGAACTTGAGCATGTTATTAAGGCTCAAATTATACTCGGTAATACTTATCACCTATACCTTAGACCAGGTACGGACATCTTACAAAAGGCTGGCGGTCTTCACAAATTTATAGCTTGGGAAAAACCCATGTTAACTGACAGTGGAGGCTACCAAGTATATTCTCTAAAAGGAATGCGTAAAATTACAGAAGAAGGTGTAAAGTTCCAGTCGCACGTAGATGGTTCTAAACATTTTTTTAGCCCTGAGTCAGTCATGGATATTCAGAGAATTATTGGTGCTGATATAGTCATGGCATTTGATGAATGTACTCCATACCCATGTGAATATAAATATGCTAAAAATTCTATGTACATGACGCATAGATGGCTAGCGCGCTGTATCTACAGAATGGATAATACGGATCCTATTTATGGTCATCACCAAACATTTTCGCCTATCGTACAGGGTAGCGTTTATCCCGATCTAAGAAAAGAATCTGCTGAGTTTATAGCATCTCAAGATCAAGAAATGAATGCCATTGGAGGTCTATCAGTTGGCGAACCACATGAAGATATGTATGCCATGACTGAGTTAGTTTGCGGCATATTACCATCTGACAAACCACGCTATCTGATGGGTGTCGGTTTACCAGAAAACATATTAGAAAGTATAGCTTTGGGCATAGACATGTTTGATTGTGTACTTCCTTCTAGGAATGCAAGACACGGTATTTTATATACTAAGGATGGATTGATCAATATAAAAAATGCCAAATGGCAAGATGATTTTAGTCCCATTGATATTGAGAGTACTGCGCCTACAAGTAGAATTCATACAAAAGCATATTTACGACATCTCTTCAAGGTAGAAGAATTATTGGCAGGACAGATTGCAACACTTCATAATTTAAGTTTTTTCTTGTGGCTTGTGACAGAAAGCCGCCGTAGGATTATAGACGGAACATTCTACGAATGGAAAAATAGTATGGTAAAATCAGTTAGTCAACGTTTGTAAATCTGAATACGACAAAAAACACACACAAATAGAAGAGTAAAAGATGAATATTCTAGACTGGTACATCATTAAAAAATATCTGAGCACGTTTTTCTTTACGATGCTCCTTATTACTATGATAGCCGTCACGATCAACTATTTTGAGCAGGTCGATAAATTTCTAAATTCTGAACTTACATTTTATCAAATCGTATTCGAGTATTATCTATACTTTATCCCATGGATTAATGGTCTCTTATGGCCTTTGTTTGCTCTTTTGGCAGTGATATTTTTTACTTCAAGAATGGCAAAAAACTCAGAAATTATCAGTATTTTAAGTGCAAGAGTAAGTTATGCTAGATTCTTGGTCCCTTATATGGTCGGGGCAGCAATATTAGCGACTTTGCTGTGGATAGGCAATAATTATGTGATCCCAAAGAGCAATTTGGCAAAAAATGAATTTGAAAGTCAATACATCAGAGCTAGTGCCAAACAATCTAGAACAACCAATATTCATCTATGGCTTTCTCCGACTGAAAAGATTTACATTAGAAATTATTCCATCAGAGATAGCACAGGACGTACGTTTAGATTGGAAAAGTATAATGATAATAATCTTATTTATACGTTGAAGGCAGATAAAATATCATTTGCCAAAGCACCTAATACATGGAAATTAGAAGGTTACGAGATAAGAACATTTAATGGTGTTAATGAAGAACTGATCTCAAAGGCTACTGAAAAATTTGATACCATCTTTAATTTTGTACCTGATGACTTCACTCGATATACCAAACAAATGGAAGTCATGAATACTAGCGATCTGAAAGCTTTTCTTAAAAATGAGCAAGAAAGAGGATTAGATTCT
>JBGSOH010000700.1:0-8064 GCA_041739205.1 Saprospiraceae bacterium | reverse complement strand
TGTTAATTAATTTAAATGATTCCTTTATCCGAAAGGTATCGCTCAGCGTCTAGAGCAGCCATACAACCAGTACCAGCTGCTGTCACAGCTTGTCTATAAATGTGGTCCTGAGCATCACCACATGCAAAAACACCTTCTACATTAGTAAGGCTTCTGCCAGGTACTGCTTTAACGTACTTATTACTATCCATGTCTATCCACCCTTCAAACAAATCTGTATTGGGTTTATGCCCGATAGCCACAAAAAAACCTGTAACAGGCAAAACAGTCGTCTCTCCAGTAACAGTGTTTTTTATTCTTGCTCCTTCTACACCTTCTTCCCCTAGGATCTCTTCTGTCTCAGAATTCCAATGTACTTCAAGATTTTCGGTTTTGAATACTCTTTCTTGCATTATTTTGGAAGCACGCATCTCATCACGTCTTACAAGTAAATGCACTTTTTTACACAACTTAGCAAGATAAGTCGCTTCTTCTGCAGCTGTGTCACCAGCTCCCACAATGGCTACTTCTTGGCCTCTGAAGAAAAATCCATCACATACAGCACATGCTGAAACACCTTTATTCATAAGCTTCTGCTCTGACTCCAAACCTAACCATTTTGCAGAAGCTCCTGTTGCAATAATAACACTATCTGCATGCATCTCATGACCAGTCTCAGACCATACTTTATGTGGCGTGCTAGAAAAATCCACTTTATCTATCAATTCATATCTAATATCTGTGCCGAATCTTAGTGCTTGATTTTTAAAATCTTCCATCATTTGTGGCCCCATTATTCCATTGGGATATCCAGGATAATTTTCCACATCATTTGTAATGGTCAATTGACCACCTGGCTCTTTACCTGTATATAAAACTGGAGCTAGGTTGGCACGCGATGCATATATAGCAGCTGTGTACCCAGCAGGTCCAGACCCAATAATTAAACACTTAATTCTTTCTACGTTTGTTTGTGACATATTCTATTTTAACTTAAAGTGACAAAATTACAAAATTATATATTTATACTTAAAGGAATTTTGATTTAAAAAAACGTAACATAGTAAATAACTAAATTTACGAGTTTAAGAATCTTCCATTTTTGTTGAAATCAGACATTAAGATTTATCATTTTATGACATTTTTTAAAAACTATTTGCCACGATTCAACTACGAATATTGATTATTTGTTTTGAAAAATCCTTTAAAGCTATGTTAAACTGATATCAATCATACTGATGGCACACCATAATTATTATCTTTGCAGAGATTTAAAACCTAGTTTTTTTATGTATCGAATTTTAAGTGTGATTGTAGTTTTGATGGTTCCATTTATTTGGTCATTCACAAATACCGAACCCAAAACCGAAGCGGAACTTGGTAAAATTCTTTTTTTCGACCCTATTTTATCTAAGGACAGCACTGTAAGTTGTTCATCCTGCCACAAACCAGATTTAGCATTTGCGGATAATCTTGCTATAAGTCCAGGTATTGAGAATAGAATAGGTAGGCGAAATGCACCTTCCATTATGAATATGGCGTCTCGAAGTGAGTTCTTCTATGATGGTAGGGCAAAAGATTTAGTAGATCAAATCCACTTTCCTATCGAAGATAACTTAGAGATGGATGCAAAAATGTCTGAAGTTATAAATAGACTAAAAAAACACGCTAAGTATCCCATTTGGTTTAAAAAAATATACAATGAAGTCCCAAACGAAAACAATTTGGCACGTGCTATTGCATCCTTTGAAGAAAGCTTGGAGACATCCGATACAGAATTTGATGCTTGGATGAATGATTTACCCAATAAAATGAGTGATGCGGCCATCAGAGGAAGGAAACTTTTTTTGAGTGATAGGGCGAAATGTTTTGATTGCCATTTCAGTCCTGACTTTACGGGTGATGAGTTTAAAAACATCGGCTTATACGATGAAAAAAAATACAAAGATAAAGGACGATATGAAGTTACAAAAAATCAAAATGACCTTGGTAAATTTAAAGTACCAGGACTGAGAAACGTTGCTGTTACTGGACCTTATATGCATGATGGAAGTTTTATTACATTAAAAGATGTCATCGATTATTATAGTGATCCATATCAATTTGTTTCTAACCCAATAAACATGGACACTACCCTTCTCAAACCCATTAATTTTACAATACAAGAAAAAGAAGATTTAGTAGCCTTTTTAATAAGTCTAACAGATAGAAGATTTAGTAATTAATGAAATATTGATTGTTTTCTTCCGTTTGGAATGAAATAATATGATACATTTATGCCTTAATTTAATATATTGAAGTCATTATTAGCCATATGTCTACTTCTGAAATTGTCACTATTTTGTTTCGGACAGAATGAAGACCTTCGTATTGAAATCGATAAAATAATAAGGTATGATACGGAAATTTCATTTAAAAAGACACCAGGTTTTGTCATTGGCATTATAGATAACGATTCTACTTATTATTTTTCTTTTGGTCAGAAAAGTAAAAAAGAAGATCTTTTACTAACCGAACATGACATATTTGAAGTGGGAAGTGTTACAAAAATTTTCACTTCTGCTGTTATTGAATCTTTAGTAGCTAAAAACAAACTGAACTATGAAGATAGTCTAAATGATTTTCTACCCTTTGAATACCAAAACCCAAGGTTAAATCATATTACCATTAAAAATTTAATAAATCATTCATCTGGATTGCCTAAAAGACCGTTATTCTTTGGTAGAAAAGAGAAAAACATTCAGAATCCTTATGAATTTTATAGCAGTAAAGACTTACTAACTTTTTACAGAGATTTTATTCCAGAAAAAAATGTTTTTGAATATAGCCACACTAATTACGCATTATTAGAATTGGTCATAGAGAAAGTAACGAAAAAAAAGTTTAATGATGCGCTGCATGAAGAAATTTTAGCAATGTATCATATGAAAAACACTTTTGTAGACTTTCCCGAGCAAAAAACTAACCTAATCTCACCTGGCTACGACCGATCACAAAAAAAAGTGGCACCTTGGTCATTTAATTCATTTAAAGCTTCTGAAGGAATAAAAATGAATTTGAATGACATGATGACTTTTTTAAAAGAAGTCCTTAAAAAATCATCCATTGAAATTTTAAATTATGACAGCCTTGACGTCAATTCGAATATATTAGAAAGTGAAGGCTTCAATGCTCGATTAGGTCTTATAAATGGATGGCACACTATAGACATGAAATCTTTTAAAATTATCACTCATACCGGTAAGACATCGGGACACAATGCTTTTGTAGCATTCATCAAAGAAACTAACACTGCCGTAGCAATATTTGCAAATTCATCAATTGGTACGGAAGACTTGGGATTACAAATATTAAGAATGCTAAATTTCAACTGGAAACGTATCTCCAATATCTAAAACATAAACAAATGTCTGATAAAAAAGAAGTAAAATTAAATTGGGACGACTTTGTTAAAATGGGAAACCCTGAAAATGCACCAGAAATACCTGAAGCTATAACTGACAAGTTCCAACCCAGTCAACAACAACTAAGAATACATTTAGACAGGAAGCAACGTGGTGGAAAAGAAGTAACGCTTATACGAGGATTTAATGGACCAGAAGATAAAATAGTAGATTTAGGTAAACTCTTAAAAACAAAATGTGGTGTTGGTGGCGCTGTCAAAGATAACGAAATCATCCTTCAAGGAAATCATAGAGACAAAGTCTTAAAAATATTATTAGACTTAGGTTACAAACAAACTAAAAAAGCTGGTGGATAAAATAAACACTTTAGATATTGATGCTTAATAGTTTAAAAAATAATTGTAAATCCTAATAACGACATTTATTATAACACTAAATAGTACCATTGTTGTAAACGGGAAATAAAATCTAAAGTTATCACCTTCATATTTAATGTCTCCTGGTAAGCTGCCGATAAAGTTTAACTTATCACCAAAAAAATACCAAATACTACCTACCAATATAAAAATAACACCAACAAATATTATCCATTTACCGGTATCATGCATATATTACCAAAGATTTTCAGGGTACACACCGTTTTCAATTAATGAAGTAATTTTGTCCATAACAAATGGTTTATCTTCTTGATAAGTAACGCCAAACCAATCTGATTCTGTGTCAATGACTGAAACATTCAAGATATTATTTTTTATCAAATTGTCTACCATAGTAGGAATATAGAACTCTGAAGTCAGTTTCATTCCTTCATTCTTAAGAAAGTCAATAAACATAGATTCACAATAATCAAAATATGAAGGCAAAAATCCCCACATGTTCATAGAAACTAAAGTATCTTCACTTAATACAGCGTTTCCGTCCTCAATAGGATATTTTATAATACCATCCTGATCTCTATTAATCTTTACACATTCTTTGACATCTATCAAGTGACCTTCTTCATTTAGCGTACACACACCTCTATTTACAGTACCATGTTCTGACAAAGTATTGCGTAAATAATATGCTACAACTGCATAATCTTTTTTATTCTGCTGATCTGTCAAAAAACTTGCGAGTTGACTGTATGCTTCTACTCCATAATAATCATCTGCATTAATCACTCCAAAAGGTTCTTTGATGACATTTTTAGCCACCCAGATTGCATGTGCTGTACCCCAAGGCTTCTGTCTTTCTTCTGTATAGGACATACCTTCAGGTACAATGTTTAATTCTTGCGATACAAACTCCATAGCAATTTTGCCATCAAGCTTTGACCTGAAATATGTTTCAAATTCAGTTTTGAACGAATCCCTGACAATAAATACAAGTTTACCAAAACCAGCAGCAATAGCATCATATATAGAATACTCGATGATAGTCTCACCATTGGGACCAAATGAGTCCATTTGTTTAAGTTTACCATATCTGCTTCCCATGCCAGCCGCAAGAATTAATAATGTTGGTTTCATATTAAAAATATTATTTGATATCTGTATTACAATAATGAGACAAAGGTAGCTTTTTAATTAAAAAAGAGAACTCAAAACATTATTTTTTAGGTTAAAGAAAGGTTATATTTATACAAAACGACTTTTGAAGAATAAAATGGCACTTCATTTTTCCCATATGCAATGTTAAAGATTGTTAACAATCACCAAATTGATATTATATTAATATTTAAACACCTATATATCAGAACAATAATACAATTTTATGCAAATCTATAAACTCAAAATATTGCTTAAAAAACTAACTACATATCTCTTTCCAATATACCTTTGCGTCATTATTCATGTATAAAATTTAAAAAAATGAAAAAGTTTTTATTGTTCGCTTTACCTTTATTTTTATTCTCTTGTAAGTCAGGAGTTGATGCTCACAAAGCTGCTATCGAAGAATTAGGAACTAACTGGGATGCTGCTACAGCTGCAGTTACAGGTTTTTCTGAAAGCTTAACTAAAGATGTAACTTATTTCACAGAAGCTGCTTCTGCAATGACATTAGACGAAGCTGCTACAGCTGCTCTTACAGGTGATGCTGCAACTAACTGGACTGCTGCAACTGCTGCTTACAAAGCTGCTACTACTGACGCTTACGCTCCAGTTCAAACTGAATTGAATGATTTCGTTACTATGTGGTCTGAAAAAGCTGCTGCTGTAACTGCTCTTAAAGATGGTTTAGCTGCTGGTAAAATCGAAGGCGATGTTGCTGCTCAAGTTACTGAACTTAATACACTTGTAACTCAAGGTAATGAGAAAGTAACAGCATGGACTGCTAAACAAGCAGAATTGAAAACTGCTGGTGAAGCTGCTCTTGCTGCTCTTAAAACTGCTTACGAAGCAGTAGCAATGAAAAAATAATTAAATCTCTTTTGATTTAAAATATTCAGCCTGACTTGAGAAATTAAGTCAGGCTTTTTTCATTTGATATTTATTACCCTTTAATTATTTCAGAAATAAGTAAAACTCAAAATTGGTTAACGGCTAAGAAGTTTTTACCATAAAAAAATACCAATTAAATATACATTCCTATAAAATTGTTGCTGCTAAAATTAAAAAATCTATTCTTACATTTAAACTAAATTTATTAGCAAAAGAAAATAGTTTCCCTAATCTAAAATGTCAACCACTTTACTACACTTTCTTCTATAGATTTGTCTGTGACCAATTCAGGTGCATGATGTGGCTTTTTGCGTGCATCAATAATCAGACTTCCTTTACATCCCCAATGTTTATTTTTTGTAAAACTTCCGATTCCATATACATCGTGTGAAGGATTAGATCTCGTAAAAGTAACCCAAACAAAATTATTCAAAGACTCTGCTGTAAAAGAAGCGTCGTCACATAAGATGATTAAAGGAAATCCTTCTAAATCTATTTTTTCCAGATTAGCGATTAGCGTGTCAACCTCATTTTTAGCTTGGTCATAATTTATAAACTTAGGCCCTGAATAAGCTAATATTCCTGGTAGAACTACTTGAATGTCAGACAAAGCAATATTATTTTCAGGAATTACAGGTAGATCATTGGATAACTTTCTTATTTGATTGCTTCGACATGCCCAAACAACTTTCGATCCACCATTCCAATCCTCTCCAGAGTAATCTAAGGTATCAATCGTGGTTTTAGTTTGGAAATGTAAATCTCGTTGCCAATCAATTCTTTCTAATACATGCTTAAAAAATGCTGCTACATCATGAGTATCTAAATTTGGATCGTCTTCATCAGCAGCTATAATCAAATATTTAGCAAGCGATGTCTGACCTGATCCCAATATTCTGTTTGCAATAGTCAATATCTCTTCAGGTTTTGGGTCTCTAAAAGGCATATATCTTTCTTTGCCAATTGCCAATAACAAAGGGTGTACGCCCGCTGCATCGACAGCGTGAATCTCTTTAAGTCCTGGAAATTCTTGTGCAGCAAGATCCTTCACTAGTTGATGAATCAAATATCCAAAACTACTATCTTCTTGTGGCGGTCTACCTACTACGGTAAAATGCCAAATAGGATTTTTGCGATGATAAACTCGATCTACCTTCATAATGGGAAAATCATGGGTTAAACTATAATATCCCAAATGATCACCAAAGGGACCTTCAGGCTTTTTCTTATTTTTCATAATTGTACCCGTGATTACAAAATCAGCATCAGAAGATACAACATGCCCCATATCATCTATCTTATACCTAAATCTTCTATCTGCCAACATTCCTGCAAATGTCAACTCGCTCAATCCTTCTGGTAAAGGCATGATTGCTGAAAATGCATGAGATGGTAATCCACCAACGAAAATCGAAACTTTAAAGGCTTCATCAGATTTATTATACATTTCATGATGCACACCTATTCCTCTATGAATTTGGTAATGAAGACCGATTTCTTCATTCGTAATATATTCATTCCCTGACAATTGTATCCTATACATTCCTAAATTGGATTGCATGATATTCTTATTGTCAGGTGGCAAACTGAATACTTGTGGCAATGTGATAAATGCACCACCATCCATTGGCCATGACTTAATCATAGGCAATTGATCTATAGTGGTCTGACCATACATCACAGGAGATCCAAAAATAGATTTCATAGGAAGGGCTGTCAATGCCGTAAAAGGTGCACCAATATATCTAAGTGGATTTTTAAGTAATCTAGTAGGATCTGCTTTTAATTCAATTACTTTTTTTACTTTTGGAAGCGTCTTTCTAAACAAAAATTCAGTCCTTTCGATAGTACCATAAAGATTTGACAAACCAGGAAATGGACTATCCTTGATCTTTTCAAAAAATATGGCTGGACCTTTTTCGTCATATACTTGTCTATGAATCTCTGCAATTTCAAGATTTGGATCCACTTCATCTTTTATCCTCAATAGCATTTTATTTGCTTCCAAGTCTTTAACTACTTCTTGCATACTTTTGTACATAAACGGTAAACTTTTAAAATCTTATCTAAAAATCGCTTCAAAATTATTCCATTCAAACACATGAACAATGGATTAGTTCTTATACATTATGTAAATTTGATAAGGTAAATGTAGCCTTTAAATGTCTGCCAAATATCATTTTATTATTGTATAAATGATACTATTATGCTGAGTGTCCAGCCTTTACGATCTTTGAGCCATTTCTGTGCAGGTTGGT
>JBGSOH010000648.1:0-5037 GCA_041739205.1 Saprospiraceae bacterium | reverse complement strand
TGTATATCGTACCTGGTTCAAAACAAGTAGAAATTCAAGCAAAAGCAGAAGGACTGGATAAAATATTTGCTAATGCAGGATTCGAACTTCGCGAGCCAGGATGTAGTGCGTGTCTTGGTATGAATGAAGACAAAATACCTACAGGCGAATATTGTGTCTCTACTTCAAATCGTAACTTTGAAGGGCGTCAAGGTCCAGGTGCAAGAACTATTCTTGCTAGTCCATTGATGGCTGCCGCAGCTGCAATCAATGGAGAAATAGTAGATATTCGCAACTATTTAAATTAAAAAATCAAAATGGAAAAATTAGATAAAATAATAAGTACGGCTGTGCCCATGCCGATAGAAGACGTGGACACTGATCAGATTATACCAGCAAGATTTCTCAAAGCTGTCTCAAAGGAAGGTTTTGGCGAAAATCTTTTCAGGGATTGGAGATATACACAAGATGGCAACCAAGTCGCTGACTTTGTTCTAAACAATGACACTTATGGTGGTAAAATTTTAGTGGCCGGTAGAAATTTTGGTTGTGGTTCTAGTAGAGAACACGCAGCTTGGGCACTTGCAGATTATGGATTTCGTGTAGTCATCAGTAGCTTTTTTGCGGATATTTTTCGTGGAAATGCACTAAATAATGGTATTCTTCCACTCCAAGTAAGTCAGCAAACCCTTGACGAAATATTTAAGACAATTGAAAACAATCCTAATGCCCTATTAGAAATTGATGTCGAAAAACAAACATTACAGATAAATGACCAATCAGTTACTTTTGATATCGACCCGTACAAAAAAGTCTGTTTGATCAATGGTTATGACGATATTGATTATCTCTTGAGTATTAAAAATGATATCGAGTCTTTTGAAAAAAATAGAATATTCTCACTTTAGTAATTAAAAATGAACCAAAAGAAATTAAATAAAATTACCGTTTTACCTGGTGATGGTATCGGTCCTGAAGTGGTTACCCAAGCGTTAAAAGTATTAAAAGCAATTGCGAAAAAATACGGACATCAATGGGAAATTAAAGAAGCTTTGATCGGAGCTTGTGCTATAGACACTACAGGTGATCCTTTTCCAGAAGCTTCACTTATTGCCTGCCAAGATGCAGATGCTATACTTTTAGGTGCCATCGGAGATCCTAAATACGACAATGATCCATCTGCCAAAGTTAGACCAGAACAAGGTTTATTGAGAATGAGAAAATCTCTAGGTCTTTACGCAAATATCAGACCCGTCAAGATTTATGAGCAATTAGTTCATCTTTCCGTTTTCAAACCCGAAATCTTAAAAAACGTAGATTTTGTCATTTATAGAGAACTTACAGGTGGCATTTATTTTGGAGAAAAAGTAAAAGAAGCGACCTATTCTTCTGATTTGTGTTTGTACCACAGATACGAAGTAGAAAGAATAACTCATTTAGCATTCCAACAAGCAATGACAAGGAGAAAAAAACTGACCTTGGTGGACAAAGCTAATGTCCTAGAAACATCTAGACTGTGGAGATCCGTGGTTCAAGAAATTAGTACACAATATCCTGAAGTAGCACTTGATTTTTTATTCATAGACAATGCTGCTATGCAAGTGATATTAAATCCTTCTAGATTTGATGTTGTTTTGTGTGACAATTTATTTGGAGATATCCTATCTGACGAAGCGAGTGTGCTTTCTGGCTCTATGGGTTTACTTCCATCAGCTTCCAAGGGTGAGACAACAGCTTTATACGAGCCAATTCATGGTTCTTACCCACAAGCAGCTGGAAAAGATATTGCGAATCCACTTGCAACCATTTTATCTGTAGAAATGATGCTAAGAGACTTTGGATATATCCACGAAGCAGACGATATCATTAACGCTGTAGATAGTTGTATCGCTGAAGGGTATTTGACTGAAGACCTAAGGCCAGTTGTTGCTGTCGGATGTGCTGCTGTTGGCGACAAAGTGGCAAATAGTATTATCTAAGTTTGGCTTTTACCTTGTTGAAAGGAATGTTTACACAATGTATAAAATGAATTTAAAGTTGTAATCTTTTGTATCATAATTAATTGATAATCATTTTATTACATAAGTTACCTTCAACTTGTACGCCGTAATGGTTTTTAAACATTTAGTCTTTACCCTTCTCTAATGATTTTATCTTTGTCATCCTATTGAGACCTAAATAGGTATTGATATTTAAAAAAACACATTTTCATGTTAAATAAGTATAGCAGACACGTCACCCAAGATCCTTCACAACCAGCAGCTCAAGCCATGCTTCACGCAATAGGTTTGTCCAAAAGTGATTTGCTCAAAGCTCAAATAGGTATTGCAAGTACAGGTTGGGATGGCAATCCATGCAATATGCATCTCAACGACTTGGCTAAGGATATTAAAAAAGGTGTGAATGGCGAAGGACTTGTCGGATTGGTATTTAATACAATCGGTGTCAGCGATGGCATCTCTATGGGAACTGCGGGCATGAGATTTTCACTTCCTTCAAGAGATATTATTGCAGACTCTATCGAAACAGTCGTTTCTGCTCAATGGTACGATGGTGTAATTACTGTCGTGGGTTGTGACAAAAATATTCCAGGAGCACTTATGGCTTTAGGCAGATTGAATAGACCGGGCATCATTGTTTATGGTGGTACTATTGCACCAGGTTGCCATGCTGGAAAAAATCTTGATGTAGTATCTGCATTTGAAGCATTAGGTCAAAAGTTAAGTGGCGAGATCAATCAAGAAACATTTGAAAATGTGATACTAAATGCTTGTCCAGGAGCAGGTGCATGCGGCGGTATGTACACGGCAAATACGATGGCTTCAGCAATTGAAGCCCTAGGCATGAGTTTACCTTACAATTCATCAAATCCTGCTGTCAGCAAAAATAAAGGCGACGAATGTGCAGTCTTAGGAAAAGCCATTCTAAACCTACTCGAAAAAGATATCAAACCAAAAGATATTGTAACCTTAAAATCTCTTGAAAACGCTGTCAGGCTTATCACCGTATTGGGTGGAAGTACCAATGCCGTGCTTCATTTAATTGCTGTAGCTGATGCTTTTGAACTGCCTTTTACGCTAGATGATTTCCAGAAATGGAGCAATGAAACACCATTCCTTGCCGATCTCAAACCAAGTGGAAAATATGTCATGCAAGACCTTCACGAAGTAGGTGGTATACCTGCTGTCATGAAAATGATGCTAAACGAAGGATTGCTCGATGGCAGCTGCTTGACCGTAACAGGACAAACGATCGCTGAAAATCTAGAAAATATCAACCCATTAGATGAAAATCAGAAAGTAGTATTCCCTGTAAGCCAACCAATTAAAACCACTGGACACATCCAAATCTTGTATGGAAATCTAGCAACTGAAGGTTCTGTTGCAAAAATAACAGGCAAAGAAGGTGAAAAATTTATTGGTCCTGCTAGGGTTTACGATTCGGAAGAACTAGCAAATATTGGCATTCAAAATAATGAAATAATGGAAGGAGAAGTCATCATCATACGATATTGTGGACCAAAAGGTGGTCCTGGCATGCCTGAAATGCTCAAGCCTACTTCACTTATAATGGGTGCAGGACTTGGCAAAAATGTTGCATTGGTCACAGATGGCAGATTTTCAGGCGGTACACATGGATTTGTAGTAGGTCATGTCACACCCGAAGCTTATGATGGTGGTACCATAGCATTGATCGAGAATGGAGATATTATTGTCATTGATGCAGTGAGTAATACCATCTCGGTAGATTTGGATGAAAATACACTTCAATCAAGAAAACAAAAGTGGGTACAACCAAATGAAGTTTTAAAAGGATTCTTAAAAAAATATAGAGCGAGCGTATCTTCTGCAAGTCAAGGATGCATCACTTGTTAATCATAAAAAAGTAACATTATGGAAGTAATGGAAGTAAAAACTAATCAGGAAATCACCGATCAAAAGATCATGGTATCTGGTGCCGAAGTGGTCCTCAGATGTCTAATAGAAGAAGGTGTAAAAACTATTTTTGGATATCCTGGTGGCGCTATTATGCCCGTGTATGATGCACTTTTTGATTTTGAAGATCAGATTACCCACATACTTACTAGACATGAACAGGGCGCTATTCATGCCGCAGAGGGTATGGCCAGAGTGAGCAGACAACCAGGTGTAGTTTTTGCAACATCAGGTCCTGGTGCTACCAATCTAATGACAGGTCTCGGTGATGCATTGATGGATTCTACGCCATTAGTATGTATTACTGGTCAAGTATTTGCCCATCTTTTAGGTTCAGATGCTTTCCAGGAAGTAGATGTCATTGGTTGTACGAATACCATCACCAAATGGAATTACCAAGTGACCAATGCGTCAGAAATTTGTGATGCTATTGCCAAAGCTTTCTACGTAGCCAACTCAGGTAGACCTGGTCCTGTTTTGATTGATATCACAAAAAATGCTCAAATAGATAAAACACTTTTTGAATATAATCGTAAACCTGTAGTAAGGTCGTATCACCCAAAACCAACAGTCAATCTTGATAGAATCAAAGAAGCAGCTGATCTGATAAATTCAGCAAAAAAACCATTTATCTTAGCTGGACATGGTATCCATATCTCTCATGCGCAAGATGTTTTTAAAGATTTTGTAGAAAAAACAGGAATACCTGTGGGCAGCACGATTCATGGATTATCCGCACTCTCTGATGATCATCCTTTGATGAAAGGAATGCTTGGTATGCACGGCAACTTAGCCCCAAATGTGTTGACTAACTCATGTGATGTGTTGATTGCCATCGGAATGCGATTTGATGACCGAGTCACAGGCAATCTATCTAAATATGCCAAACAAGCCAAAGTCATTCACATAGAAATAGATCCTTCTGAGATCGACAAAAACGTAAAAACAACCGTTGCAATCTTAGCAGATGCCAAAGAAGCGCTTCAATTACTTCTTGAAAAAGTAGATCATAAAACTTACCCACAATGGTACCAAGAGTTCGATCATTTATACCAAAAAGAGTATGATAAAGTAATATCAAGAGACCTAGACATCAGCCTTGACAAAGCAATGACGATGGGTA
>JBGSOH010000447.1:0-65428 GCA_041739205.1 Saprospiraceae bacterium | reverse complement strand
TCATCCAATAGCTTATTTACATTTGGTTTTATAAATAATCTTTAATCAGTTCTTGAATTTGCTTATCTGTTAGGTTGTCTATTTCTCTTTTTGAATATATAGAAAAAAGAAGTGTAGTTGTAACTGAAACCTTAACAAATGATAAAACTCTAGCTCCTCCAGATTTGCCTTTGTTTTTTGAGGAGATTGCTAGACGAATTTTATAAATATCGTTACCAAGCGGTGTCCCAAGAGTAGGATTTTGTTCTAATTCAGTAAATAATAATTCCAACTCTGCTTTTAAAGATGGAAATTTTTTAGAAAGCCTTTTAGCTTGCTTTTTAAAATTGGCAGAGAGTTCAATTTTATAGCTCATTAAGAAAATCTTTTGCAGGTGTAGTTTTAAGTTTTCCTTGTTTGAAAAGTCTTACTTCTTCTAATCCTGCCTTGATGTTCTCCAAAACATCTTCGGTTGGCTCTTCATCATCTGTTTCTATCTTTTTTACATAATGTAGGTTCTTAACCAATTTTAAAAAGTGGTTGTATTCTTTGTTCGTGATGTAAACTGTGACTTTTCTCATAAAAACACCAAATTTTTATATAAATAACAACATTCGATAACTAAGAGTTTCATAATATCATAAAATACACAAAACGAATAACACGCCACCAAAATATGAATTATTGAACAATCGAAAGCCATGAAATATACCTTTATGTGTACCTTTGCACCTTTAATATTCAGGTATTAGTGATCATGTCCAATATAGAACATAAAAATTCTCACGTAAACCCTTCTTTTAGTCTCCCGACTAAAGAGCAAAAACCTGTGGATTATTATCTGAATGGACTTGTATCAGGTGATCGATATGTTCTTAGCGAAACGATTACCTTATTAGAAAGTAGTCTCTCTAGAAAACGCCAACTCGGTGTGGAAATATTAAGCAAACTGCCTGTAAATCATCAACCCACGATTAGGATAGGTGTCACAGGCACTCCGGGTGTAGGCAAAAGTACATTCATCGAAGCATTCGGAATGTTTCTGATAGAAAAAGGCCACAAACCTGCTATTCTTGCCATTGACCCATCAAGTCAGAAAACCAAAGGAAGCATCTTGGGCGATAAAACGAGGATGGAGAGTTTGTCATCTCATCCACAAGCTTTTATAAGACCTTCTGCGACTAATAATGTGCTAGGAGGTACAGCAGCAGTAACTAAGGAAACCATTCAAATTTGTGAGTCAGCAGGTTACGACATCATCATCGTAGAGACAGTAGGTGTAGGTCAGTCCGAAACGGAAGTGGACAATATCTCAGATATCAATATCCTACTTTTGCAACCAGGAGCAGGCGATGATATACAAGGTATCAAACGTGGCATTATGGAGAACGCAGATATTTTTGTCATTAATAAATCTGATGGCGCTATGATAGAATTGGCACGAAATACCAAAACTTCTTACACCAATGCCATCTCTCTTTTTCACCATGATTTGGATGGTTGGACTTGTCCTGTTTTATTGGTTTCTTCCATCACTGAATTGGGTATTTCAGAAGTGTATGATGCCACCATGGCTAATCACAAAGTTGCGACTGAAAATGGTTTTTTTACTAAACAAAGAGAAACACAAGAGATAAAATGGTTTGAAAAACAAAGTCAAAAGATGGTTATTGATATGGTTTTGGGACAAAAAGACATCCAAGAAAGCTATATTAAACTGTTAAATGACATTAAACATCAAACAATACAGACTACCGAAGCGTTAAGAACATTCCAAGAAAAACTATCTCTTATTATTAATTCAAAATAAGTCTCAACATTGAAAAGTGTAGTTTGTGTAGTTTGGTCTTTGTTGACAATGTTTTATATGGATGCCATAGGGCAAGATATGTTCCAAAAGCAACAAGTAGATTTCTTAAACCCTAATCCATCCACCAACGATTCTTCTAGTGTATTTAGATTTTTCGGAAGTCCAGTTTCTTACAAATATAAGCTATCTGGCAATTTTGGTGAATTAAGATCTTCTCATTTTCATGCAGGACTAGATATTAAACCATCAGGCGGACGACAAGTGGACCACATACTATCGGTAGGTGAAGGATTTATCTCTAGGATTGCCATCAGTCCAGGTGGATATGGTAGGGCCATTTATATCGACCATCCTGATGTTGGTTATACAACAGTGTATGCTCATATGGAAAAATTTGACGCTGCGATAGAGCAATTTGTACTAGATAGACAGCGCGATGCAGAGTCTTTTTCAGTTGATTTTTATTTAGAGCCGCATATTTTTCCTGTGACAAAAGGTCAAAAAATTGGCATCATGGGTAATGAAGGCCATTCTTATGGTAAACATCTTCATTTCGAAGTACGGGATACAAAATCCGAACAACCTATTAATCCAATGCTTTTTGGTTTCGCTACGGAAGATAATGTAGCACCTAATATTATGTCACTTGCCTTGCATGGTTTGGATGATCATTTTCATAAAAATTATAACAAAAAGATACCACTTCCGGCAAAAGTAAATAACATCATTCAAATACCAGAACCCATTATTTTTCCATTAGATAGACTGGGTGTAGCTTTATCCATGTTTGATAGAACAACAGGCGCTGCCAATAGAAATGGAATCTATAGCCTTGACATGTATGTAGACGATAGCTTGACCTACAGTTTTCAAATGGACAAGTTTTCATTTGACGAAACAAGAAATATCATTGCTTTTTTTGATTATAAAGCTAAGAAAGAACAAAATCAAACCTACACACTTTGTTATAAATATCCTGGTAATGAATTGGGTTTTTTAGACGAAGCAGGAAGTGGTTTGGTGCATCTCAATCCTGATACTACTTCTAGGGTAAAAATAAAGGTTCAAGATTGGCATAAGAATACGACGACCTTGCTTTTTGATATTAAAAGAGCCGATAGTATTGCTATGCGAGATGAAGTCATTAAAGGTCGAGTTATTGGTCTAGATGATGAAGTAATTATAAGTCAAGATGACTGTTTGGTACAATTTGAAAGAAATAGTTTATTTAGAAAAATAGATTTCAGTTTAAAAAGTACCAAAAACAACAAAAATCAAACGACATATCATATTCACAATATTCTAGAACCCATTAGATCTCCTATCAAAATATCCATAAAAGCAGATACAAGCTTAGTAGATTTGAAAGACAAAGCGGTCATCATTCGAGAAGGTGGGCAGGATTATGGTGGACAATGGGAAGGTGAATATCTGACGACAAGGATCAAAGAATTTGGAAGCTTTTATTTGGGCTACGATACGGTACCTCCCACCATAAAATCAATAAATTTTACCAAAAAAGTAGGACGAAAATCAGCTTACCAATTCAAATTAAGGGACAACTTAACGGTAAATGCCTCAACGACTCGGGAAGTAAAATATAAAGTATGGATAGATGATGTTTTTGTAGTCAGTCCACTTAGAAAAATGAACAATACTCTCACCATTCCTATTCACCAGCTAGCGAAAGGAAGTCATCGACTCAAGATAGAAGCTTGGGATCATAGTGGAAATAAAGCAAATTATGAATCTGTATTCACCAAATAATTTGTTGAAAGCAAGGATTCTAAAAAACAAAAATTGGTGCTTCTGATAAATTATTGTCAATTTTTGGTCAATTATCTTTTGTGCATATGAAAGAAAGTGAATTATAAAAACAAAATAATATTTTACAAAAAAGCTAATATTCGGATTATAATAAATATTACAAAGGAAAACGGACTAATTGAACATATGTTATTTTGCTTTAACAAAGTATTAAACCGCTTAAAAAACCTATAAAAATATTCTCAAAATACTATAAATAAAAGACTATCAATGGTATTATATAACATTTTGTTTTCTTACCTTTGCGCAAAAATTTTCAAAATCGATAACATTGTCTGATGAGAAACAGAATTTTTATTATTACTTTACTATCTTTTATATATTTATATCCATCGGTAGCACAGGATAATCATCAGCAAGTACATCAAGATACAACTACTTTGCAAAGTAGCAATACTCAAGATGACCATACTCAGACTGGTGAAAGTCATGATGCTCACGCAGATCATGCGGATCATGATCATGCAGCTTTTGATCCAGGTGCTACGGCTATTCATCACATCAGTGATGCAAACGTATATAGTATTCTTGATTTTGTAAGAATTCCGTTGCCTACTATCCTTTATGCTAATGACAAAGGATGGGATATATTTAGTTCAGGAAAGTTTCATGCAGGTCACCACGAAGATGGTCACTATTCTTACAATGGATATGTATTACATCATGGAAGTGTACATCGAGTAGCTGATGCAGGATTTCCAATGGAAGGCTCAGTGGAAGTAGAAGGTTATGCACACAAACAAGAAGAAAAAAACGGTAAAAAAGTAGATGTTAATTACGCCCTTTATCAGGGTAAAGAATATAGATTAGATGCCAGATCAACTATGGATGGAGGTATACTTGGAGGCGGGTTTACTTCATTTATTGATTTTTCGCCAACGAAAAATGTAATTTCCATGATTCTGGTATCTCTCTTTTTGTTTTTGATGTTCAGAAAAGCAGCCAATGCTTACAAAAATAACCCAACAAAAGCACCAAGTGGCATCCAAGGATTTTTAGAGCCTGTGTTTTTATTTATCAGAGATGATGTAGCTATTCCATTTATTGGCAAGAAGCACACCATTTATCTTCCATTTCTATTAAGTGTATTTTTCTTTATCTTGGGTCTTAACCTTTGGGGACAAGTGCCTTTCTTAGGAAGTGTGAATGTCACAGGAAGTTTGTCTGTCACCATGGTATTAGCGATATTAGTATTTATCATCGTAAATGTAAATGGTAATAGCCACTATTGGGGACACATTTTCTGGATGCCTGACGTGCCGATTCCGATCAAGATTCTTCTAGCATGTGTAGAGGTAATGGGATTATTTATCAAACCATTGACATTGATGCTGCGTTTGGCGGGAAATATTTCTGCTGGTCACATTGCGATCTTAAGTTTCATAGGATTGATATTTATCTTTGGTAACTCGGGAGAGAGTTTGGGTGGAAGTTTAGTAGGTACGGCAGTATCTATTCCTTTGACGATGTTTATGATGGCGATAGAAATCATTGTAGCATTTGTACAAGCATTCGTATTTACCATTTTGACAGCTTCATTTATTGGTGCAGCTACAGAAGACCATCATCACGCGGAGGAAGGTCATCATTAATAAATAGAAATAGTTTTTTTGAATAATATTTTTTTTCATCCATAATAATACTTTAACATGGGAGGTTTAACAGGAACATTTGCAGCAATTGGAGCCGGATTAGCGGTAATCGGAGCTGGATTAGGCATCGGTATGGTAGGTGGTAAGGCTATGGAAGCAATCGCGAGACAACCAGAAGCTTCTGGTGACATCAGATCAGGTATGATCATCATGGCAGCCTTTATCGAAGGCGCTGCTTTGATCGCGATACTTCTTTCTATCCTTATGGCGTAATCAAGCCGAAGGCAAAACGAAAAGAAAGATTGCAGAGCGGTTGGCCGAGCAATCTTCTTCTTTTTCAATGTAGAGGCAGCTTCTGGCTGCCTGATAGTTCGATCACTCTAACCTATTACAAGATTAGTTTAATGTTTTGATGTTAGTATTATTCTTTTTAAAAAAAAACGTAATTATTTTACCATAACAAACGCAAAAAGATATGTTTAATTTAGTCACTTTCACTCCTTTTCAGCCGACACCAGGATTAGCTATTTGGTCATTGGTGATATTTTTGTTATTTTGGTTTTTGATGTCTAAATTTGCTTTCAAACCCATTGCTCAGGCATTGGCAAAAAGAGAAGGCGATATACAAGATGCCATGGATTCCGCCAAAAAAGCAAGAGAAGAAATGGTAAACATGAAGTCTGAAAATGAAAAACTTTTAGCACAAGCAAGAGAAGAAAGAGCAAAAATACTTCAAGAAGCTAAAGAAATCAAAAATCAAATCATCACTGAAGCAAGAGAAAAAGCAAAAGAAGAAGCTTCTAAAATTGCTACCAATGCGATGCATGATATAGAAAACCAAAAGAAAGCAGCCATTACTGAAGTGAAAAACGAAATAGGTAATATGGCACTTTCTATTGCAGAAAAAGTAATCAGAAAGGAGTTAAAAGGTAATACAGAACAAGAAACTTTTGTCAATACATTGGTAAAAGATCTTCACCTGAATTAATCAACACCTTGTAATAACCATTTAATTAATAAATAATGTCTGTAAGTAGAATTTCGTCAAGGTATGCAAAATCGCTTTTGGATCTTGCCCGAGAACGTAACGAACTCGATACCGTGCTGAAGGATATTGAGTCTTTTAACGAGGCTACCAAAAATAGAGATTTTTTTCTATTATTGAAAAGCCCAATCGTAAAGACAGATAAAAAACTTGCAATTTTCAAAGCTATTTTTGAAGGAAAATTGAGCAAGACCACTTCTGCATTTTTTGATATCATTCTTAGGAAAGGTAGAGAGATGTATATGCCAGAGATAGCGGCAGATTTTTTAGGTCAATATAAAGAATTAAATAGAATTTCAACTGTTATTCTTACGACTGCTACACCACTTAATGACGTTTCACTTAATGATATAAAAGCAAAACTTCTTGCAAGTGACATTACCATGGACAAATTGGACATCATAACAAAGATAGATCCGTCTATCATCGGTGGTTTCAAGATCGAGGTAGGTGACAAGTTGTATGATGCGAGTGTCGTGCACAAGTTGGAACAACTCAAGAAAGAGTTTGGAAGCAATCAATACGTAAAATCATTTTAAAATAAAATTATAAATATAATAGATATGGTTGATGTAAAACCTGATGAAATATCCGCAATACTGAAACAACAGTTATCAGGATTCAAAACAGAAGCAGAATTAGAAGAAGTAGGTACTGTACTACAAGTAGGTGATGGTATCGCTAGGGTATATGGTCTTTCTAAAGCACAAGCTGGGGAATTGGTGGAGTTTGAGAATGGTGTTCAGGCTATCGTACTTAACCTTGAAGAAGACAACGTGGGTGTCGTACTTTTGGGATCTGGAGACGGTATCAAAGAAGGATCTACGGTAAGACGTACATCTAGAATTGCTTCCATCAATGTCGGTGAAGGATTCGTTGGAAGGGTAGTAAACCCACTAGGTGTTCCGATCGATGGTAAAGGTCCTATCCAAGGTAAGACTTATGAAATGCCATTGGAAAGAAAAGCGCCGGGTGTTATCTTTAGACAACCAGTGACAGAACCTTTGCAAACAGGTATCAAAGCTATTGACTCAATGATTCCGATCGGTAGAGGTCAGAGAGAGTTGATCATTGGTGACAGACAGACAGGTAAAACTGCTATTGCCATCGATACAATCATCAATCAGAAAGAATTTTATGAAAGAGGTGAACCTGTATATTGTATATATGTAGCTTCAGGTCAGAAAGCTTCTACAGTAGCACAAGTGCTCAAGTCACTTGAAGAAGGTGGTGCGATGGCTTATACTACTATCGTTTCTGCATCTGCGGCTGATCCTGCACCTATCCAGTTCTATGCGCCATTTGCGGGAGCGGCTATCGGTGAGTTTTTTAGAGATTCAGGTAGACCAGCATTGATTATATATGATGATTTGTCAAAACAAGCAGTTGCATATAGAGAAGTATCACTTTTGCTTAAGAGACCTCCAGGAAGGGAAGCATACCCAGGTGACGTTTTCTACCTTCACTCAAGATTACTAGAAAGAGCGGCAAAAATCATCAATAATGATGAGATTGCTAGAAATATGAACGACCTTCCTGATTCATTAAAAAATTCAGGATTGGTAAAAGGTGGTGGATCTTTGACAGCACTTCCTATCATCGAGACTCAAGCAGGTGACGTATCCGCATACATTCCTACCAACGTGATTTCGATCACAGATGGTCAGATATTCCTAGAGTCAAACTTGTTTAATGCAGGTATTAGACCAGCGATCAACGTAGGTATCTCTGTATCAAGAGTAGGTGGTAATGCACAGATCAAGTCCATGAAAAAAGTAGCAGGTACCCTTAAGTTGGACCAAGCGCAATATCGTGAACTTGAAGCATTTGCAAAGTTCGGATCTGATCTAGATGCAGCTACACAATCTGTACTTGAGAAAGGAAAAAGGAATGTGGAGATCTTGAAACAACCACAATACTCACCAGTATCTGTAGAGAAACAAGTAGCTATCATTTACCTAGGTTCGCAAGGTTTGTTGAGAAGTGTTCCAGTTGATAAGGTAAGAGCATTTGAAGACATATTCCTTACAACTTTAGAGAGAACAGAAGCAGCAACATTAGAAGCACTTAGAAAAGGTAATCTTTCAGATGAAGTTATTGCTACTTTGAAAAGAGTAGGTGCAGAAGTTGCAGGTCAATTTAAATAATATATTACGACATAGTAATCTAACCATAAACAATAAGGCATGTCCGGAAAGTTAAAGGAAGTACGAGAAAGGATCAAGTCGGTCCAATCTACTCAGCAGATCACCAAAGCCATGAAAATGGTATCGGCATCTAAGCTTAGGAGAGCGACTATGGCTATCACAGAGCTGAGACCTTACGCCAATAGATTGGATAGAATGATGAAAAACATTGTTTCTAACCTTGATGGCGACATTAACTCTCCTTTTGTAAAAGAAAGAGAAGTCAAAAAGGCAGCAATTGTAGTCATCACATCTAACAGAGGACTTTGTGGTGCTTTTAATACAAATATCATTAAAGAAGCCATCATCAAAATTGAAGGTGAATATAGTGCACTGCGTGCTTCACGTAATCTTACATTGATATTTGTAGGTAAAAAGGGTTATGATGTCCTTAAGAAAAGATATGCTGATCTAAACCTAGTCTCGGATTATGTGGATTTATTTTCAGACTTAAGTTTTGATAATGTGTCACAAGTCTCTCAAATGTTGATGGATAATTTTTCGAACGGTGAATTTGATAAGATTGATGTTTGTTATGGTCAATTCAGAAATGCCGCTTTGCAAGAACCAAAGGCAGTTCAGTTTTTACCAGTAGCGAGATTGGATGTAGATAATATTTCTGATAGTAAATCAAAGGCAGACTACATTTTCGAACCAAGCAAAGAAGTGTTGTTGAATGAATTGATACCAAGTATTCTTCAGACTAATTTTCAGAAATTTGTATTGGACAATCATGCATCAGAGCATGGCGCTCGTATGACTGCCATGGATAACGCAACTACCAATGCGGAAGAATTGATGAAGGCGCTTAAAGTTAATTATAACAAAGCTCGTCAAGAGGCAATTACTAAAGAGCTTTCTGAGATCGTAGGAGGTGCGGCAGCTTTGAATGGATAATAAACTTGCTTAGATATTTAAGAATATCATTTATACAAAATAAAAAAGGCTCTCACTTGTTAAGTTGAGAGCCTTTTTTTAGTTTGTGTTTATAACTTACTCCTATGATTGGAAAGGATTGCTCCACTTAGGATTTTGCGTCATCTCTTTATCTGTCAATGTTTTTAAGAATGCTTCTAGTGCTTTTTTCTCAATACTAGTAAGATTCAGAAGTTTGACTTTACCATTGTTGTCTTTGAATTTTACATCAAGGTCTTTGTGTGGCTTGATGCCTTCACTATAATGATTTATGACTTCTTCTAGTGATTTAAATCTACCATCATGCATATATGGACCTGTCAATTCTATATTTCTAAGACTTGGTATTCTAAATTTACCATTTTCTAGTCCATTATCTTTGTACACCAATTCTAGACCGATATTGGTAGCACCTTGTAGATCATCTGAGCCATTCATACTTCCACCGTAAGGATCTCCTGGACCATCTTGGGCTGCCATATTGCTTCCTCCATGGCAAGTGCTACATTGGCCTTTACCATTAAATATTTTCATTCCTAATGTTTCTAACTCGTTAAAATTAGAGAAACCATTATTTTGGCCTGCATCAAATCTTGATCTATTGGAAGTGATTGATCCTACGAATTGAGAAATTGATTTTGCTACTTTCTCAGATGTAATTTCTGGAGATCCATATGCTTTGTTGAATAAGTCTGCATAATAATCAGTCGCTTCTAGTTTTGCTACCAATCTATCTAGATTTTCCATACCCATTTCTATATGATTCTGAACAGGCTGAAGTGATAAATCGTGTAGTGTTTTTGATCTTGAATCCCAAAAGAGATTATTTTGAGATATAGGGTTTATAATCGCCATACTATTTCTAGTAGTGATTTTACCTTCAAAACCTGTTGAAAATTGTTTGCCGTCTGCAAATGCTTTATCTTGATGGTGACAAGTGGCACAAGCTACAGTATTATTAAGGGAAAGTTTAGTATCATAAAACAAAACTCTACCTAGTGTTGCTCCCCATGGTGTAATATCTAGTGAAGTATTAACAGGGACCAACTCTCCATTTATCAACTCAAAATTATTATTCATGTTACCTGCTATTCTTGCGCCTACAGGCAGGTCAAGTTGGTTGTATGCATATGGTGTGTCTGGCAAAACTAATTTTGGCTCAGTGGCAGTTGATAGTTCATTGTCGCTACATGCAAATATTGATGCAACCAACAAAAAAGATAAGAAATACATTCTTCTCATGATGTTTAATATTTAAAGATTTTTAAAAAGTATTTCAAAAATATGGTAATAATTTTAAATTGTCAACAATTTGTAAAATTTTAACACTAATAAAGTCGCACATTAACAAAAACAGCAGTTGGGAGTTGAAACTGGACTTTGATTACATTATCGCTACTAATACCTAAATTCATTTGTGCTTCAGTGCTTAGGAATATTCTTTTAGTTATATGATATTCAAAACCATAGCCTTTTGCAATACCAAAAAATCCGTCTCCATCTTCTCCTTCCACTGAAAACGCCAAATCCCATGCACTTGTATACGCAAGCTTTTTATCCTTGGTGATTGGATATCTTTTTTCTACCCCAAATGCTAAATATATAAATGGATTACCGTTATCGATTTCTTCATTTGTCACATTAGCCCCAAAATTTATTCTAAAAGCTCTTGAAGAATAATATTTTTTCCACCTTAAACCTATCAAACCAGAATCATTCTGGCCCAAATTGAAGGGAACAAGCTTCGATACTAAAGGCGTGAAGTTTATACCTATCTCCTTCGTATAGGACCAGAAATATGGATCATCTTCATATTGATCTTCTTCAGCATATACCGAAGAATCTACTTTCTCTTTAGATTCTTGAGAAATGGCAATGCCAAGATATAAAAAGAGTATTATGATGGTTATAATTGGTTTTTTCATAGTAATTAAAACGAAATATTTAAAAACAGCGATTGAGGTAATAATAATTCAATATTAGAATCTGACGATTTTGTTTGTTCAGATGGTTGATTACCAAATTCTAAATTTTCTGTGGTGCTGCTATAAAAACCATATAATGAGCTTTCGGAACTTATAAATAACCTATCTGAAATTTTGAATTCTAATCTTAACATTGGTCCTGCGCCACCACCAAAAGTCGTTTCTTTACTAGTAAAAGTGACATTCCCAAAACCATTATTATCTTGAACGCTCGAATTATCTGTCATCACCTTACCAAGTATGTCAAATCCGTAAGAGAAAAGCACTCTTTTATTTAGTACTATATGTTTTTCTAAGCCTATTCGGAACTGACTTGTCGTCTGATTGATCGTTCTAGTAACAGAAAAGCCATTTTCAAAATCTCTATTTTTTTCATTATTTACTTGTAAACTGAATGCTGATCTGAACGATTTTTTTCCTAAGTGTCTTCGATAAGTAAGTCCGTAAGGAGAGTTGGCATTATTGGGATTAAGGCTTAGTACATTTCCCAATACATTGGTAAAATTAATTCCAATCTCATTTTTATATGGATAAAAGGATTGAATACTTGTAGTTTCTTTTTGTGAAAATACAATATTTGATGTAAATAAGAACATCAAAAGGAAAGGCAGAAATCTCATACATAAGGTGTTTGACTTTTTTCTTAACGAAATGAAATCATGGAATGTTGCCTATGTAAAAAATATATTTTGTAATCCCTATTTTCTTAATTCACTAATATAATCCCGGACACCTGCAAATGATACTGTTTTATTTTCAAAATACTTGAT
Source organism: Saprospiraceae bacterium (assembly GCA_041739205.1). Lineage (GTDB taxonomy): Bacteria > Bacteroidota > Bacteroidia > Chitinophagales > Saprospiraceae > OLB9. The sequence continues at coordinate 53,319 of JBGSOH010000447.1, read as the reverse complement.
CGCTCCATCTGATTCTAGTTCTGTTGCTTTTAGATGATTAAGTATATTCATCATGTGTATTTTCATGTGACCTTGTTGTATGCCTGTCGTCACTAGCGAACGGACGGCACCAAAGTTTTGAGCCAATCCTACGGATGCAATGATACGCATCAGTTGTTCAGCACTTGGATTACCCAAGATATCTAAAGATAATTTTGCCAGTGGGTGGAGAGAAGTTAGACCTCCTACAGTTCCTAAAGCAAGAGGTATATCAAGCCAAAATCTAAAAATACCGTTTTCTACCTCGCAATAACTTAAGCTTCTATATTGCCCATCTTTTGCGGCATAGGTATGTCCAGCCGCTTCTATAGCTCTGAAATCATTGCCTGTAGCAAGGACAACAGCATCTATACCATTATATATACCTTTATTATGAGTGGTAGCTCTGTATGGATCGATATGTGCAATTCGCACAGCCATTCTAAATTTTTCTGCTAGATGTTCGGCCATCATACCATTGGCAAATGTTCCTAAATCTTTGACTGGACAAGACACTTCAGCCCTTACTACACACTCTGGTGTGTAATTGGACAATATGGACATGATAATGTTGATGTCTTTTTCAGCATCCGTAAAAAGTGGATTATCTACAAAATAATCTTCTAAGCTCGTGGCAAAATTCTCTAAAACGGAGTTTATAAAATTTGCTCCCATGGAGTCACAAGTTTCGAAATGGACTCTGAGTTGATACAACCCTTTTTCTTTATCCGTAAAATCGAGTAATTCTACTTTAGTGATGCCACCACCACGTTTTGCCATGTTTTCACAAATTGGTGCGGCTTTGAACCTAAGTATTTTTTCTATTTCTGGAAAAATGGATATTAATTTAGAGCTTTCTCCGGTCCACACAAAATGAACCTGACCTATTTTGGTCGTTCCAAGGATGGTGGTTTTAAAACCACCTCTTTCTTGCCAGTATTTTGCACCAGCGGACGCAGCTGCCACGACAGAACTTTCTTCGATGACCATAGGAACACAATACAAATTGCCATCGATCAAGAAGTTTGGTGCTAGGCCATAGGGTAAGACAAAGTTACTAATGGTATTTTCACTGAAACCGTCTATTACTTTTTGTAGGTCGACATCGTTTTGTTGAAATATTGTGAGTACATCACTTTCGTCATACTCATTCAAAAAATTAGCTTTAAGCCATTCTATTTTTTCTGACTTTGAAAATTTGGAAAATCCTGATATTAATTTTGAATGCATTAATCTGATCTATTTTGCAGTTAAGAAAGCCTTGGCAAGTGACAAGCCTTTTATTTGTAAATCCACATAATTTTGAAGGATTTCATAAGAACCCATAGCATGTTTTAGAAAACCAGATGCTTGTCCATAAATGGCTGGTAATGCGGACTTTTGTATGTGATAATACCCATCTAAAAAATCTGAAACACCACCAGATACAATGATTTGTTTGCAAATGACTGATGAAGGAGATTCTTTGTAGATTTTATTGGTAAAGGAAATCATTTCTTCAGCGCTGTGTCCTAGATGAGCTAAATTATTATAATTTTCTGCTTTTGTCTCGGATGAACGCAGGATTTCGAGTAGCGCAAAATTTGTACCACCATTGGCAGCAAAATCTATAGCTTCTAGTGGTAAAGCTAACAATGATTTTAAACTTGCAGGCCCCATACCTTGACCTACTTCTTTCACGATTATTTTGAAATCAGCTATATCAATTACTCTTTTAATAGTGTCGAAGGGTGATTGGCGAAAGCGGTCTCCTTCAGGTTGCAACCATTCTTGCATCGGATTTACATGAATGATTAGACCGTCAGCGTCCAGTTTATTAATCAATTCTTTAATTCTAACCGAATCATTATTGTCTAATAATTGTTCTATTTGAGCTATACCAAGATTAATATACAAAGGTTGGTTACCCATGTATTTTCTAATATTAAAGTCTTCTAAAAATTCATCGCTGTAGAGTAATTGTCTACAAGAACCAAGACCCATTCCTAGACCGTATTCTCCACAAGCAGTAGCGAGATTTCTATTTATGGTCTTCGCCAATTCGGTTCCTCCTGTCATACTAGAAACCCAAATGGGTGCGCCAAAGGATTTACCCAAAAAAGTAAGTGCTAGATTGCTGTAATCTTCAGGGTGAGACGATAATATTGGTTCGTAATAAAATCTCTGATCAATATTGTGGTGTGATACTTTGGATCTAAAAGCTAATTCTATATGATCCTTTTTGCGTTCTGATGCTGTAGGATCGATTTGTTTTTCATCTTCCTTATTAGGGTATGCCATGAATTTCGTTAAGTGTATTAAAATATGTGCTCAAAAGTAAGCAAATTATCATTTAATTAACCAATTTTGCGAAACAATAGTAAGCAATAAAGGTTCAGCGTAAACGCTTCGTTCGTATAATGAAATGAGATTGGTAAGATTTTTGATCTTTGTAGAGATGTAATTTACTTACTTATTTTGACAATTGCCAGCTTATTTTGTAGTCGAATTATATCATTTTCCTTATATCCAATATAAATGTTTAGTAAGATTTTATGTCTTTCTTTTTTAATTGTGTGCAATTTCTATTTAAGAAGTCAACCTTCAACCAATAGTCTTGCAGTAGAAAACTATAATAAGGGCGTTGAATATTCCAATGCAAAAAATTATGAATTAGCCCTATCTTTTTATTCCAGATGCATCGAAGCCGATCCCAACTATATAAAAGCATATTATAATAGGGGTAATTGCAAAATAAATCTTAAAGATCTACATGGGGCATTAGCTGATTTTCAACAAACTATAACTTTAGATCCTGAATTTGCAAAAGCATATCTTTTTAAAGGTTATACCCAATTATTGCTAGAAGATCACCAAAATGCAATTTCTACACTCACGCAGGCTATTACAAAAGATGCGACACTTACCAAGGCATTTGTAAACCGTGGTACTGCATATATGAGAGTTGGCAATTATGAAATGGCTATCAATGACTTTACAAAGGCAATCACCTTGGGGGAACAATCATATTCTGTCTATCTGAATAGGGGGATTTGTAAATCAAAAAAAGAGGATTATCAAAATGCATTGGCAGATTTGAATGCTGCATCAGACTTAAAACCAGATCAATCTATTTCTTCTGCCGAAAAAGCAAAAATATATTTAAAACTAGAAAAGTGGAACGAAGCCATTTCTGAACTGACTAATGGGATCAGAAGAAATCCTGCAGATGCAGAATTATATCATCAGCGAGGTTTTGCTAAGTTGATGATGGAAGACCTAAATGCAGCGTTGCTTGATTTTGCTATTTGTTTACAATTAAAACCAGGCCACCAAGCAGCCTTACAAAATAAAGCACTTACTTCATTTAAACTTGGTAAGCATGAAGATGCAGTGGTGGACTATTCACACTTACTAAAACTTGACTCGGATAATGAATTATACTACATCCAAAGAGGCATTAGTTATCTAGAAGTAAAGCAGTATGAAAAAGCTTTGGATGATTTTTCTGAAGCAATCCATCAAAAATCTGATTTTGCAGAAGCCTATTTTAATCGTGCCAATGCTTACACTAAGCTTTTAGACCATAAAAAAGCATGTAAAGACATCAAAGAATCTGCAAAACTAGGTTATCGTCCAGCATTTGCTCATGTAGATAATCTATGCAACTAGCGGTTGTATTATTCAGAAATTACCTTACAATTTCCAATTAAATTTGCCGACGCACCAGCTTGATTTTGAATCGTCGATGTAGATGTCCCTGGCCATTTATAGGTACTTACATCATCAAGAGTCAATACACCAAAATTGTTAATTGCACCAATTCCTGAATTGGATGAATGTATATGTAATCCTTCCATTTTTAGGGTAATACCTGGATTAATAACGATTGTGGCGTTCGTGCTATTCGACATGACATGAATATTGTTTGCGATATTTGCTTCAATAACAAGGTTTTTATCTACTATGAGACTTTGATTGCCTAGCAAGATGGTATCATTCATTATGGATGGAGCAAATCTAATGGTATCTCCTGCTGTAGCACAATTGAGTGCAGCAAACAAACTTCCTGTACCAGAAGGGTGAGGATTGCTTACTGTGAGTCTACAAAAGTTAGTTAAACAAGTTTTTACACCCCAACTTGAAAGACTTCCACCATCTTGGTTAGCCAAATCTTCCACTCTTAATCTCCAAGTTCCTTTTAATTGCAGACCATTGAATGATGCAATAGAATTTGATGGTAAATATGTACCTCCATCGACAGGTGGACAAGGCCAATTTTGGTTTGGAGCGGATTGGTCAAAGTTGATATTGAAATTATCTTCTGAATCGCAAGGCTGATTCCAAATAGTTACGTTATTTCCGTTCGATGCAAACAATGTAAATCTAAGATCATCTATCCATGTATGTAGTCCTTGTAAATTTATAACATCTAAATCTGAAATGGTGCCTTTATCTGTAATTGGTACAAACGAATTTATGGTAGGTGTTCCATTACCTGATATGGAAATAGGGAGATCGCTTGCATTATAAATCATACATGGTATAGTTTCAAATGATCTGGCATCTGACCAAGTACCAACACTACATCCATTAACGCCTCTTACTCTCCAATAGTAAATTGATAAACCTTCTAAGTCTTGGTTTAACGAAAAACTAGTAGAAGTACTAATTGCTGTGACTTCTACATTGTTGAAATTAATATCTCTAGTAATTTGCAACTCGTATGATGCAGCATTGCTTACTCCTGTCCATTTAAAATCAGGTCTGTAAGGTGCATTTGTAAGTCCATTGTCAGGTGCAATTAAGCCAGGTTGCGTACCATCTACAATAGATGTTAAAATAACTTGTACTGTTGTTGTTTTTATAATCGATCCACTTGTGCCAGTAACGGTGACAGAAATAGTGCCAGCAGTAGCATTTGAATTTGTTAAGGTCAGTGATGTATTAGACCCAGGAGTGACAGGATTATTTATAAAAGACCCTGTTAGACCTGTGGGTAAATTGCTAAGTGATAAAGTAACAGGACTATTGAAACCGAGTATACCATCTAAAGCAATAGAAATATTACTAGATTGACCTTCACAAAGGGAGACTGAATTTGGGCTAGCATTAATTGCGAAACTTGGGAATCCGTTGTTGATAGTTATATTAGCATTATTGATATCAAAAAAGATATTACCATTGGCTTTTACCATTATTCTTGCAGTTGTTGTAGTACCTGAAGGAACCGATATATCTTGCGATCCATCGTTTGGCGTTGCAGAGATTAAAGTGATTGGATAAGTAAGTCCCCCATCATAAGATAATAGAATATCTACATTACTGCAATTTATACCATTTGCTGTTGTACCTGCCACATTCCATGTAATTGTCTTAGTTTCTCCTTCCAGCCATGTGGATGCAGTATTAAAAGAAGTTACAGTAAATGGTCCAGCTGCTGCTACTGTTGTCACCGTAAGGTTTATTTCAGAATTGCAACCTGCAACACCTGTGAAATCTCTGGCAATACCACGGAATGACATACTTCTACCTACAGAAGGTACAACTTCCCAAGTATTGGCAGTCGAGCCACTTAATATTGTGGTTAGATTTGGAAAGTATCTAGTCGGGCTAGTACTAGGATCAATACTTCTGAATACTGGTCCTGAAATATTTGTAGCGGCAGGTGGCATTGTTTGGGCAGTGCCAGTGAAAGCATTCATTTGATCCCATGTAAATGTCATAGGATCATTATTAGGATCAGTTGCGGCTAATGTTAAGGCAAAAGGTGTAGATCGTGGTATGGTATAATTTGGTTGTGCAGTTACAGAAGGCGTACTATTACTAAAACCCGAAACTATTTGATCACAATTGCCACCTCCATTAAGTAAAAAGGTTTTCATTTCTTGAAGGCTTCTTCCATGGAAATATGCATCACTATTACTTTGTACATTAGGTGAGCAAATACCTGCATACCCCATAATAGTGGAAGCACTACCTGGCTCCATTGCCGAGTTATTGCTTCTATTGCAACTATTATATTGCGTATGATTACCACCAAATTGGTGTCCCATTTCATGAGCAACATAGTCAATTGTAAAGGGATCTCCAACTGGTGATCCTGATCCTGTAACACCACCAGCTTTTATTGAGTTGTTGCATACAGATTGTAAATATGCCACACCACCTCCGCCAGTACTGAAAACATGTCCAATATCGTAATTTGCACTTCCAATTACATTATCGCATGTCGTTTGGTTTTCTCCTAACATTGCCCCACCATCATTGTTAGTGTAAGGGTCAGTCGCGGAGTCATAATAGAAAACTTGATCCGTATTTGAAACAAGTATAAATCTTACTGCAACTTCTGCTTCATATACTTCATTGATTCTGTTTATGGCTGTGACAACTGCACTCATTACCGATGATGGTGTTCCGCCATGAAACTGGCTATATTCTCCAGTGGTAGCTTGAGCTAAACGATAACTTCTGAGTTGACAGTCGCCTATACGTGAGCCATTTATAAGTTCAGATCTATTGTTGTCATCATGAGAGGATATAACATTACATCCCCAACTTGGTACTTTTTTATAATCTTTTTTGTGATAAACAACTCTTGTGTTTTTGTCATTTCGTTGGTAATGATCTATGTATATTTTCCCTTCAGGTGATGAAATGACAGCCCTAAATCCGTGTATAGTGTAATCTATTCTGACTGACTTATATGCATCAATTGAAGAAATACCATAAAATGTTCTTATTTCGTCATATTTAGATGACAGCTCGGGTTCCATCATTTGGTATCTTACTACTCTAAAAGGTTCTGTATTTCCATTGGGTAAACCAATATTAATTATGGCATTAGACTGTCTTACATCAACATTCTCTTCTCTTGGAGCTGACCAAAGTAATGATTTCATCTCTTCATCTTCCATATCATAAATGGTGTAAACCTGGGGTATGATATCTTTGACTCCTTTCTCAGAGATTTTACTTTCTTTAGTCAAAGTCCAATTTTGAGCTTCTATCGATAGTGTGGTAGTTAAAAAAGCAATAAAAAATAAAAAAGAGAAAACCTTCATTTAGCTAAAATTTATATTGAGGTCGCAAATATATTAAAATATTTTCTATATAAAAGGCAGTAAATTTGTAAAATATTATCTGTTTTTGAATTTTTGTGAAATATAATTTATTTGTAACTTAAAAGTAGAGATTAAATTTATACGACGGTCGAAGTCTGAGACATTGAATCTTATACTTTTTAAGAATTTTAAATTTGATAAGTTCTGATTTTTAAAAAAAAGTGGTTGTTTCTACTTTTATTTTATATGATCAACTCATGATTATAAAATACATAGCAAAAATACTTTGATCAAAAGCTATTTAGCGATTATCCTAAGATAACACCTTACCCGCTTTAGTATAGTATCATTAATTTCGACCTATCTTAATAATTTTAACTGTTTTACTAAATGTAGGACTTTTGTATTTTACAAATAAGAGAACATCAGCTACGTCTTCCATGCCGTTAATAACCAAGTTAAAATTTCCAACCTGATCTGATAAATTTACTTTTTTTATTACATTTCCCATTATGTCTACAATTTCAATTTCACTATTTATCTCTATTGCTTTTGATAATTGCAACTCGAAGTATTCGGTGAATGGATTTGGATTTACTTTTAATTCTGAATTTAATCGTGTATCGCTTGTAGAAACTGTGCTGCATAGTCCTAAAATTTCGAACTCATAATTGTTGTCTTCAAATCCGGTTCCAGAATAATCAATTAAAAGATAGTACACAATGTCTTTATTGATTTGATGCAAAGTTATTGTCGAAAAATCGCTAAATTGTTTTGTTTCTGTATTGTAAATAAATGCTCTAAAAGGAAGATTACCATATGGTATATATCGAATGTTTGTATCTACTTTACTAGTAAACCTGTAAAAAAGAAGTGGAAGCGGAAATTCATCAATCTCAAATTCTAAAGGATATCCTGTTTTCGATAGATTTACAACTTGTTTTCCACATTTTAGGTCAAGAGCTGTTGCGAAACTTGTATGTTTGTAACCATTGTCTAAACATGATAAATTATATAGAAATGGAATACTGTTGTTTTGTAAATCTGATCGGCTTTCTATTAAAAATTTTTGACCCTTTGGAACAAGAATTTGCGTGGAGCTACCCGAGTAAGGCAAATCGATACGTGTTTTGCACACATCCATACAAGAGTCATAAACTAGCCAAGCTAATTGATTGTAAACATTAATTGAATTTAGTTTAAGTAATAGTGAAGAATCGCTTTCAATGGTATACCATGATGAGTGTCCACCGAATGTATTGCAACGAACTTCATTTGAATAAACAAGTTTCGATTTGTCCATAATGATTTCGGTACCACATCCAATTGTATCAGCATTTACACATTCCCAGTTTTTTGCCAATATTTTTTTATTGAATTGGAAAGAAACAGTTTTGGTATAAATATCAGAAGAATAAACTACCATTTTGTATGATTTGCCCAATTCTGTAAAGATATCTTTTGTATTATAATAAAGTACATCATTTTCGATGCACTGCCACTGATCACAATTACCTTCAAATATAAGATACCTAAAAGGATTTGATTGACCTGCTAATGAAATCGTTGTCACTTCCCCTGTACCTTCAAATGTGTACCACAATCCATTGGTAATAGGATATACAAAATTTTGATTGCAATTATTTAATTCTGGTAGATCGGCACTTCCTAGTAAGATATTAGCGATAATTGTATCTGAAGTCAGATCTACTTCTATAGCGCCATTGCATAAATCATTGTCAAGTTTAGGCAAACAGTTGACATTCATTTCAAATTTATATATATCATTTGATGATGCATTTTGTAACCGGATATAGTAGGTGGAATCTTTAGTAGTAGGCAGCGCAATTTGATTTTCGGTTTGGTATAAGCCCGATTGTGGCGCATCACACATCAATTTGTTACAGTCAGATGCTATGTAAATACTCATCAATCCACTATTATTAAGACTTTTAATGTCAAATAGAAAAATGGAGTCATTTCCTATCAATTTATACCAAATATCAGGGTAGCCAAACGTAGAACAATTTTCATTGATTTGAGAAAACGTACTTAAATAAGTAGAGATAGTATCCTGAAAACCACAAGATATTAAAGTTGCATCTTGACAAAAGTCATTTGTCTTGCCATCGATACACTGCAAATTAAATTTTATATTATCTACATTTTGACCATTATAGCTTCTTGTGATCCTGACATAATAATCATCATCATTATTGCCATAAACAGCAATTGGACTCGATGTATAATCCCAACTTTGAATACATTGTAAACCATTGCATGACCCTTTTAGATATGCTATACTTATATTCCTATCTTGGTAGGTGGAATCAAAATTAAATTCAAACCATTTTTTGTTTTTTGGTAATTGAAACCAATGCTCGATTTGCCCTGATGTGCTACCACAAATTGAGCCTATATTTAAACCTAGTGGAGATTGCAAATTGAGATTATATTCTTTGCTGCAAGTAAATACATCTGCTGACTGGCACGATATATTTTCGTGTGTTTCAAAACATGATGTCGTGAATTCATAAGCACAATCTACAGGCGAATGTAATTTAATGATGTAGGTTGTATTTGATTTTGTGTCTATTGTAAACTGGTTTCTACTATAAAAATTAGCTTCAACAGCGCCAGTAAAAAGGCATCTACCATCTATACAAGAGTTTTCGATAATCTCATAATATAATTGACCAGTGGAAATGTTACTAAATTTAAAAGTGATATTGTCGCCTGTTCCTTGGAAAATGTAATAATTTCCTTTATTAATTGTTTGGCAAACATTAATGGTATCTACAAGAGAAGAAGTTGAAACGACATCATTGATATTTTGACCGCAAGAAACCGGAAGTGCATCAGTACATCTTTGATTATTCATATCTCCAAAACATGTAAATTGGATACTTTTTAATGCCAAACCTATTAAATAATTGTTGGATATTTTGATAAAATATTTTTTACCTACTTCTGATTGGAAACCTACTATCCCAAGTTGATTTAATGGCAAAATACAAGTACATTGGACATCATCACAACTATTGCCCTCGCCTACAATCACTGATGTTGAACTAAAATAGTTTGGATCACCGCTTATCTTTAATTGGAAATAACTCCCATCGCCCACGACTTCAAACCACGGGCCATTTGTAATCGATGTACAATTATTGAATGTAGAAGCAAATGAAAGCGTATTGGAAAGATCGTATTGGTTACCACACTCTAATACTATCCTATTTTTGCAGGAGTAATCTTCTGGTTCAATAGTCGCTGGAATACAATAATGATAGAATTTAACATCATCTTCCTGAGAATAATAGTTAAAATTTCCAACAGCTAAGTAATATGTCATACCTTGTTTCCTTTCAATAATAACAGGTTCAGCGCCAAATAATTTTATAATTTGTTTTAAAGAATCACAGTTGGCATTTGATTCAAAAACTATACCAGCGCCATAATAATTTTCAAGTTTCAAATATGAATTTTCACTAGACTCTAGTTTGTACCAGCTCACATTTTTTAATAGTCCTACGTCGGGCACAAGTACCACATCTTGGCTGACATCTTGAGGCTTAATGGTTACTGAAGTATCACAAGTTATCGTGGATGCTCTTTGACAATTGAAATTGGAAATCGATGCTCTACATTCTACATTAAAATTGACTATTGAGATGTAATTATATAGTTTCAGTCTTATTTTGTAAGTCTTCCCAACTTCAGAATTAACGACAAATTTTGCATTTGAATAGTAATTATCTAAAGAGATAATTGGTAAGTTATCACAACCATCTTCATATATCTCATAACTATAACCATCTAAATTTGTGGGTGAAAAAAACCAAGTTTGACCATCACCCATAAATTGATACCAAGCCGATTGGTAAGGGTAATATATGGTATCTTGATTAATTACCGTGGTAGTTGAAAGACTATTTTCTACATTAATTACAAAGGATGAACCACATTCCAAATCATGGACTGTATCACAAGTATTATTATCTTCATAGCCGTCCCTACAGGCCAAAAATAAAGTATCCGTTGGGTTTCCTGAGGGAACTAGTTCTATAAAATAGTTTTCACCTTGTGTCAAAAACAAACTAAAACTTATCCCTGATGGACGGTAAATTGTATCCTGATTACAACTATTATATATACGAATATTAGAATAGTTTTTGGTTATAAACTTAACTACTTTATCATCACCTGATATCTGATACCATAATGATGATGGATTATATATAGCACTATCTAACTGAAAAGTATTCGTAAAATCTAGCGGGACTACACTGTCAGCACAGGAGATTGAAATAGCCTTATTGCAAGTACTATTGATAGTTTCATCTATACACTTCATTGTTACCCTGCTCGTTTGATCTCCACCATATACAATACAATAATACGTAGCACCCTCTTCAGTGGGAAATGTAATATAATTAAGATATGTCGGAATAGCCCAACATTCAAAGTTTTGACAATCCGTACTTTTATACACGGCAATTCTATAAATATTATTTCCAGATATGCTTTTGGTCCCACCATCTCCTACAACCTTAAACCAAGAATATCCATTGATCGGTCCACAACTACTTTCGGTAATCAGATTCTGAATTACATAATCTTGTTTAATCAAACTAGGTATGTCACATTCTAGCTCGATAGCATTTTCGCATCTCAGACCACTTATATCTGATTCAAGACAATTAAAATATAAATTATATTCTAAAAGATTTCTCGAATTATCATAATTAAAACGAATGTAATACTCTTGCCCTTCCACTACATTAAAATAGGCGCTGTTATTATCTATATAAATGCCCGAAAATATAGGTTGTCCTATTGCTCCACATTCTGACTGATAAAGGGAGATTGGTAAGAAACCATTAAAATCAGAAGAAATCACTATTGGTTTATTCCCACCAGTAAATTTAAACCACTTCCCACTTTGATTGTAATCATTTGGTAAATTGGTATCTGTCTTATCTAGGCAAAATGAATTAAATAAGGAAAGCGTGTCTCCACAGATATTTAATATTTCGCTTTTTTGACAGGAATTGTTATTATAAGATATATCTAAACATGTAACACTTAGGTCGAATGGAACACTTGAATAATCGGTCAATAACATGTAATATTGTTCATCATCAATAATGTCCAGATTAAATTTATCATCAGAAACATTGATGGAATTATAATAGATATTAACCAATTTAGAACAATCACCATTTTCAGACTTAAATAATTTGAGCTGCATATTACCGTAATTACTTGCATTGAAGTTTAACTGAATGCGCTTACCTACTTCTGTTGGCAATTTGTACCATAAACCATATTCTTTGTTAATTTCTTGATTTAGCGTATTTATATTTATGTTTTGCAACTGTTCATTTTCATATCGTTCGCCACAACTTAGAGATTTAGCTCCTTCACATGTTAAGTTTGGATCCAATGATGTACACTCTAAGGTGACATCAACAGGACCAATAATTGGTGCAGTCAATCCAGCTTGTATTAGATAATCTTTATTTAATTCGGTAATAAAGGACACTTCATTAGAAAAAGGTCTACTTAACACACACAGCATGGAGTCACTGCACGTTGTATCATAGACATAAGAAAAAAATGATGAAAAATTAGATGAATTGTAACGAATAGTTTGTACACCACCATTACCCTTAATTCTGAACCACATATACTTATAGCGGTCATAGGTAGTATTACAAAGTGTGGTCGGTAAATTTATCAGTCCATTGGAGTTTATATTTAATTGGCCTCCACAATCAAGAAATGGAGCTGATTCGCATTTGCTTGCTTCTCCAGTAGGATAAGCCGAGAATGTGACTGAGTAATCAACCTTCCGATCACTATCTGAATAAATGAAAATTTTATACGTTTTACCCTTTTCAATATAGCCACTGATGGGCCGATAATAATTAAAATTTTCTACACATGAGAGGCTCGAACAAGAGCCTTCGATGATGAATGCACTTGTGTTTTCTGATGCGACTTGTACAAAAAGAATGCTATCATTGCCATTGATTTCATACCACACACCTCTCATTACTCTTTTTTGCTGCCCACAGAAAGGAATGCTATCAAGATTAGGAAGGATATCTTTTTGTTGATATAATGTGTCCAGCTTAGCATAAACAGCCTGTGAACATTCATCATTTTGGGGCTTAATTTGGCAGAATGCTTGAAATGATGCTAGTAATATTACGATAGATAGAAAAATAGATCTCATAAAGCAAAATTTCTTGTAAAGATAGACTTTATTAAAATTATGAAACAAGAAATATTTGATTTTTTACAGATTTTATTTTAGTTTCGACTTTACAGAAATAATACAAATAGTATGTTATAAAAGGTCATTTGTGTAAACTTATCTATGTACCATACCTTGATTTTAATTAGTTTGTTCTAAACCTGAAAAATAGGCATATCCTTATCTTCTCCATATGACAATACGTTATGATTTATTCGATAATTTATGTCATTTTGACATAGTTTTTCACTTGGTTGAATATTTGCTCATAGTTTATAGAAGTATCAAATAAAAAATTTACATTTACACAATTCAATTTTAAACAATGACATACGATAATTTTACCATAAACGCTCAGGAAGCAATTCTTAAAGCACAACAATTGGCTGGCTCAATGGAGCAGCAAGGTGTGGACACCGTTCACCTCATAAAGGGTATCATTGAGACAGACGAAAAACTGGCAGAATTTCTTTTTAGTAAAATGGGCGTAAATATGGCCATTCTAAAAAGGGATCTAAATGTTCAGTTGGAGAAATATCCAAAGGTACAAGGCGGTGACAAACAGTTTCTCACTAGTGATGCAAACAAAGCACTTGCTGTTGCAAAAAAATATCTAAAAGAGACTGAGGATGAGTTCATAACCCTAGAGCTCATGTTGCTGGGTGCGATAGAAGGAAATGACAAAGCAGCCACCATTCTTAAGAATTTAGGTGCTACTTCTGAAAAGATGAAAGCAGCTATTACAGAATTGAGAAAAGGTAAAAAGGTTACTGATCAAAATGCTGAAAATCAATATAACTCACTCAAAAAATTTGCTGTTAATCTGAATGAGCTTGCTGAAAATGGCAAACTAGATCCGATTATAGGTAGAGATGAAGAGATTAGAAGAATACTCCATATTTTATCAAGAAGAAAAAAGAACAATCCCATCTTACTTGGTGATCCAGGTGTAGGTAAAACTGCCATAGTAGAAGGTATAGCTTGGAGAATAGTTAAACAAGATGTCCCTGAAAATCTTAAAACAAAACAAATTTTCACACTTGATATGGCTGCATTGGTTGCTGGTGCCAAGTATAAAGGAGAATTTGAAGAGCGATTAAAAGCGGTAATTAGCGAAGTTATCAATTCTAATGGTGAAATCATCTTGTTTATTGACGAGATTCATACATTGATAGGAACAGGTGGTGGACAAGGAGCTATGGATGCTGCCAATATTCTAAAACCAGCTCTCGCACGTGGAGAGTTAAGAACTATTGGTGCAACTACATTAGACGAATATCAAAAATATTTTGAAAATGATAAAGCTTTAGTAAGAAGATTTCAGACTGTAACCATAGATGAGCCGTCTGTGGAAGATACCATTTCTATTTTAAGGGGTATTCAAGATAAATATGAAGTTTATCACAAAATAGACATACTGGATGAAGCGTTGATAGCGGCTGCAGAATTGTCTCACAGGTATATTTCTGAGAGAAAGCTTCCAGATAAAGCCATAGATTTAATTGACGAGGCGGCAGCAAAGTTGAGATTGGAGCTTGATTCTGTCCCTGAAGTAATTGACGAATTAGATAGGAAACTCCGTCAGTTAGAGATCGAAAGAGAATTTATCAAAAAAGAAAATGACGAAAAGAAGCTCAAAATAATCGTCGAGCAAATAGCAAATGCACAAGAAAAACTTGATTCGATCAGGGCAGCTTGGCAATCTGAAAAAGAGATCGTCGATACTATCCAAAATATCAAAAAGCAGATAGAGCAATTAGAATATGAGGCACAAAAGGCAGAACGTGAGAGTGATTTTGAAAAAGTAGCTAAAATACGATATGGCGACTTGAAAGAAAAAGATGCTATGTTGAAAGTGGCGAATGAAAAATTGGATCAGCTACCAGAAGACAGTAGATTTACCAATGAAGTAGTCACTGCCAATGATATAGCAGATGTCATCAGTAAGTGGACTGGGATACCGGTATCAAAAATGCTCAAAAGTGAACGTGAAAAGCTCTTGAGTTTAGAAGAAGAAATCGGTCAAAGACTCATTGGTCAAAGTGAAGCAGTAGAAGCTGTAGCAGATGCTGTGCGTAGAAGTAGAGCAGGGCTTCAAGATGATAAAAAACCAATAGGTTCCTTTATATTTTTGGGACCAACGGGTGTTGGTAAAACTGAACTTGCAAAAGCGCTTGCTGAAGTTTTATTTGATGATGAACATGCCATCACTAGAATAGATATGAGTGAATACCAAGAAAAACATTCTGTTTCTAGATTGGTAGGTGCGCCTCCGGGTTATGTGGGTTATGATGAAGGTGGACAATTGACAGAAGCGGTTCGAAGAAGGCCTTATTCCATTATATTACTAGATGAAATAGAAAAAGCCCATCCTGATACTTTTAATATTCTGTTGCAAGTATTGGATGACGGAAGGCTCACTGATAATAAAGGAAGAATAGCAAACTTCAAGAACACGATCATCATTATGACTTCCAATATGGGTGCAGAATTGATTCTTGAGAATTTTGAAGATCTAGATGCATTGGGTGATAAGCATAGAGCAGACATCATTGAAACAACAAAAATAGAAGTTTTCGAGGCGCTCAAGGAAAACCTAAGACCTGAATTTCTAAATAGGATTGATGAAAAAATCATGTTCCTGCCATTAAGCAAAGTCGAGATCAAACAGATAGCCACTTTGATGATCAAAAAATTGACAAAAAATCTGGCAAAACAGGAGATAGGTATTACATTTGACAATTCGGCAATGGATTTATTAGCAGATTTGGGTTATGAACCACAGTTTGGTGCGAGACCAATGGCTAGGGTTATCCAAAGAGAAATCATAAACGAACTTGCAAAATTAGTTTTAGGAAGCACATTTGGTGCGGGAGATACTATCTACATTGGTACTGATGCAAAAGGATTTACTTTTTCTGGTACTCCAAAAGAGTCATTGGCCAAGCCGAAAGTAGATAAGGAAAATAATAATGACATTCTGAAGCTCAAAAAAGCAACTAAAGATCTAAATAAAGCAGTCGAAGATGTTGAAGGGGAAGAAGAAGATGACGATGATGTTGAATAATGTAAATTAGAAATCATGATATAAAAAAAGGTCAGTGTTTTTGCACTGACCTTTTTTATATGTGTTTATTTAACAATTTAGATTTAGTCCTTATTCATCAGCTTTAAAAACTGAGAAATCAAATAACAATGAGAATCTCAATGTATTGTCTAATGGATTTGGTATAACAGATGTAGGAATTAGATAAGAAAGGTTAATACCGAATACATTATACTTTATACCAGCACCTACTGTGAAATATCTTCTATTTCCTTTTTCAGCACTTTCATAATAGTACCCACCTCTGAATGCAAACTGCTTGTCGTACCAATATTCTAGACCAAGTCCGATAGATATTTCTTTCAGTTCTTCTCTAATACCACCTTGTGCATCTCCAAAAGAACCTAACATGCCTGAAAATAGAGATTTTTCTCTATAATCCGCAATACCAGTGGAGTCTTTGTCCCATTCTGGGTTTGGATCAGTACTTCCATCTGGGTTTCTGATAAATGCTGCAATAGGAGTAGGAACCATTAATTTATTGAAATCCAAAGCAATAGTCAAACTATTATATTGATCTAAATCAAGTCTAAGAGCAGTACCTAATCCAAAATTTGATGGGATAAAGTCTCTGACGATATTATCTCTAGTATAAGAAATTTTGGATCCAATATTTGTTAAGGATAATCCATAAGACCACTCACCTTTGTATCCACCAAGATTGGTTTTGGTTCTATAATTAAGACCAAAATCAGCGGCAAAAGCTTGTCCGGTTATGATATCTTGTCCACTGACATTAAGTCCAGATGCAAGATTAGAGAAAATATATTTACCTGTCAATGAAGCTGAAAGTTTGTCGCCAAGTTTTCTAGCATATGCTAATGAGAATTCCCCTTCTCTTGGTCTACCAGTACCAAGAGAGCCTCCTTGTATGTCTGTAAAGTCTATATCACCTAATGAAAAGAATCTAATACCACCACCGATGGCTTGATTTTCGTCAAGTTTGTAAAATCCTGAGATGTACAATAAAAAGATATCATCTAGATTTAGATTTCTCAACCAAGGCGTATATGTAAACGAAAAACCTGACTCGTCCTTCGCAAACACTAGATTGGAAGCATTAAAGTGCATAGCATTTGCATCTGGATCCAAAGCAAGTCCTACATCACCCATCGCTCCAGACCTTGCATCAGGTGTAAGACGAAGAAAAGGTACAGCAGTAAGTAGTGTATTGGAAATACAATCTCCGTTATTATCTTCAATACAAAACGAAGCAGGATTGAAAATTCCTTGACCATTTACAAAGGTAGATGATAAGATCACAATACAAAGTAAAAGGTATTTAAACATGTTATTCATACTCATTTTTTATAAAACAGCGCAATATTACAAAATTATATTTGTTAATTTTTTAAAGTGTAATTCATTTTTTTGTTTTTCTGGAAAATGGATGTTGCATATAATAATGTATATTGCCATTTTTGATAATCAAAAAGATGAAAATAAGGTTTTAAAGGATTACTAATTTTTCAAAACTACTTTCTCTGGTTAGGTTCAGTTCTTTTGAATGAACACTTACTTTGTAAAGGTAAATACCCCTTCCTAGCTTAGAGTCAAAATCATCTCTGCCGTTCCAACCGATATCATTAACTCTAAATCCTGAAGAATATTTTGTTTGAACCACACTTTTTACTAATTTTCCTGTAATTGTGTAAATATTGACCACAATATCTAGTTCTGTATTGACTAAATCATGTTCAAATTGGAATAATGTGTGTGTGGTGAAAGGATTTGGATAGTTGAGAACATGCTTTAAAACATCGTCTCCACTTTCAGCTACTAGGAATTCTGTACGTTTTTCGGCAGAATTACCAGCTATATCCCAAGCTTTTGCTACAATATTATGAGTACCCTTTGACAAATTATTTAAAGGAAATCTAACTTTTCCTTTTCTGAAATTGTCCTTTTCTGCTTCGTAGAAATCATTTAGTATGAAAATATTTTGATTGTCACCATCCAAAATAGCTGTTATATCTTGACCTACAGCATTTCCAGTGACATTTATACCAAAGTCATCTGAAAGATTTAGAAGAAGTATTGGATCGGAATTAGTCATACCACCAAATACAAAACTCTCATCATTCATAAATATATCCAACTCTGGACCCAAATCATCAGCCAATCCTTTTTCGCTAGACCCTCCAACTATTATATTTGTAAATACGCCACCAGCATCTACGTTATTATTATCCTTGGCATAGTAAGAAATTCTTCCATTCCCAAATGAGTAATTGATGTTTTTGGGTACATAAAAACTAAATGACCATTTCCCATTAAGCACGGATGCTGAACCTTTAAAAATAATGTTTTTATAAAGTGTAAACGGAAACCTAGGAGAATTTTGATCATTCATTAAAGTAGTCAAAGTGGTTTTTTTATCAAATATTGTAGGGAAAACAGTACCATTAAAAGATGTCATTTCATTTCCAGAATCATCACTTATGAAGCCTTCTATAGTTACTTTTTCAAGCGCACTTATAGTATCAGTGGATCCAATGGCATCCTTTTGATTAATAAGTGTTGTAACTACATTGTATTTTGGCATGGCAACTTGTAAGGCAGGATCACCTATCAAAGCAAATTTACGAGAGTTAATTCTGAAGAAATCTAAAGAATACTTATTCTTTCCTGTTGACAGAATATAACCAAGTGTAGGAGCTTGCCCATTTATTTTTTTATACATGAGCTCATTGACAGCATCTGTAAGATCTTTGTTTGATGTTGTATAAACTGCTCTTGTAGTGCTAAACAGACCGATAGCTCCACCTTTAGGATTTAACATGGCATATTCAGCAGGGGACACCACTGCAGGATCATCATATGCTGCAAACAAACATGTTGCTGTAACCATAATGGTCATACTGTTATAATTATTCCATGATTGTATATCAGGTACTGTTAATACTCTTTCTTGAGACCATCCAAGAGGTCCGCCGTGACCAAGATAAGTAAGCGAAAGTTGTCCCTTAAATATGTTGTCATTTAGTGCTTTATTTGCTTCAGGAAATCTATTTTCACCGGCTGTTGATATTTGTTGATATGCATCTAAATATACTTTTTGTTGATTGTACAATGGGTGTCTAGCTTCATCAGCTCTAGCAATGATATCCATATCCCTGATGTGTGTATTAGTGTCTTCATCATCAGCTGTGTATCCTGCTCTGAGTCTCCAATCTCCAAATACCTCAGTAGATGTTTCGTAATGAATGATTTTATCTACTACTACTTTGGCTTCTTCTACATTTTTTACAGGAAGTCTTCCTACACCAATGTCCAGTCCACCTACTAGCAATACACCTTCAGTTTCACCCAATAAACCGTAGAAATCATCAGAAGGAAAGCCTTCTATTGGATCTAGAGACTGATCTGTCTCATACACAGGGACAAAGTTTTCATTATTCAATCCATTGACGATTCCTTTATAGTCATACGAACCATCTCCAAACAAAAGTAGATATTTATAATTTGGATTACGATCCAATAGTAATTTGGACATATCTCTGATGGCACCTGGATCTACTCTGCCGCTACTGAATTCATTGTAAACTTCATTGACATTGGCTGCTATTACTTTCAGGTTGGAATGCGTAGATCTATGCTGGGCAAGTCGTAAAGCATCATCTTTAAATGTTGGGTGATAGACAATGATCATTTCTTCATCTTTCATAGCGTGAAGGTTTTGATTTGTAATTTTGCCTAAACCAATTGGCTCAAATGCTCCCGTTAAATTATTATGTCCTATAAATTCTTTAAGTGTTGATTGGGTATTAAAAACTAATTTATTACCAGATACTGTCACTTCTTTTGGCTCAAATGGATCTGTCACATCCCATATAACTTGATTTGTATATCCTTGTAGGGAGAAACTTGCTGTGTTAACATTTATAGTTTCTCTACTTCGGAAAGGTAGCTGAGTATTATTCAAGATTAGAGATCTAGAAGATACAATTTGTAAGTAATCTAACCATCCTTCAGACTCAGATGCAGTGGATGGAAAGTTAATTTTAACTATTGGGTTTGCATCTGATATTAAAAATGATTCTCTGATTTGTGTTTTTTGAGCATATAAAGATTCTGCTGATAGTATATTGACGGACCCAATGGTTTTTGTTATTTTTTTGCCACCTACTTCTAGAGATACACTAGTTGTAGATCTACTTCTAGCCGCAAATAACATATCCACTTCTACTGATTTTGTTGTATTAAATCCACTAAAATCAAATTCTGAATTGTATGTCTTTTCTCTACTTGTTTTAAAATAGTCACCATACCATTCTTTTCCTGTACCTTCTGCACCTGTAAAACTTCCGAGCAAATTGGTTATGTCGTCTTCCACTCGTTGTCTCATGTCGTATACACTTGTTTCTAGCTCTGCAGTACTTGTAACCAATGGTGACTTGTCAACTCTCAGTCCATCCTGATTGTCAATTTTTATAAAGTAAAAATTATTATTATCGTAAATGTTTTTATCGAATGTAAATGAATTATTTGCTTCATTATATTTCCAGATGTCAGCACCTTCCGCATAAAATAAGATAAAATCATTCCCATCAAACTTTCCATCGCTTTCACCTGATACAAAAATACGCAATTCGGCTAGATCGTCTTTTCTCTGAAAACTATTCAATTCAGGAACTCGACCACCGCGATTACCATAAATTTTTATTTTTTTAGGATTTATTTGAGACACATTTATTCCAAGTTTTGATTCCAAAAATGCTCTATCTATTTTGAAAATGCCTGTTCTATCTACACTGATTTTGTATATATCGCCATCTGCCAAAACTGAAGTAAAAGTAGTAGGATTTCTATTTCCTGACGAAGTGACTCTTTCAGTAGTTATAGAAATGTCAAAACTTAATAATCTTTCTATTTCCCCATTATTAGTTTTTCTAAAAGGTAGGACTGCTGTATTAAGCTGATATTGACCCTTAGTCTCAATTATATTTGCCCAAAGTGAGAATTCAGTATTCGTAATTTTTGATTTTAGGACGTCAGATACTTTTATTATTTCAGTTTTTCTTGGTAAGAGCTTACTACTTGTCAATATACTTTTAGAAGTTGGTCTATTTTCTAGGAATAATTGAGTTTCAGGGAGTTGATCATTTTGTATCCCTCCATTTATCTTTAAGTATTCCATAGATTGGTCAGTATTTATAGATAACCAATTTATCTGGTAGCTAAATGATTTAGTTTCTTGGCCTAGTATTATAGATATTGTAGCCAACCCGACAAATGCGGTCAAAAACAAACGAAGTTTTAAAGAATTGTGCATAATTTTTGATAAATTTACATTTTTTAATACAATATAAACGTTAATTGGTTTTAGTATTATAAAATATTGTTAAAATCCTAAACGTTTTTGGATAAAACGAGCATCTTTGTTGTTGTATTGTATATCAAATGTTAATGAAACAGCTAAAATCAAATAAAAATATAAATAATTATGAAACGAGGTTTCATAAGATGGTTTTCATTGCCCTATTTTGTTTATTAGGATTAAATGTAACTGTTCTAAAATCTCAAGATCCAATATATAGTCAATTTTACAATGCTCACCTACAATTAAATCCCGCGTTAGCTGGAAATACCATTAGCCCTTTAATACAATTAAATTATAGGAATCAATGGCCTGCACTACCTAATATATATACTACATATTCTGTTTCTTATGATCAGTTTATAAGAAAACTAAATAGTGGATTGGGTTTTATGATTTTGACGGACAATGCAGGAGAAGGAACATTAAGATCGACAGGTATATCGGGATATTATAGTTATAGAATTAAGTTTCGTGGAAATACCTATATTAAAGGAGGAATGGAAGTTGGTTATAACAACCTTAGCCTAGATTGGAGCAAGCTTCAGTTTGGGGATGCTATTGATCCGATCAATGGTCCTATTTCTCCTGGAGGCACACCATATCCAAGCAGCGAATCAGTTCCTAGTACAAATACACGAAATTACTTAACGGTAGGAGCAGGTGTTGTCATTTATAATCCACAATATTATTTCGGTATCAGCCTTAAGAATCTGAACACTCCAGATATTTCATTTGTTGGCAATACAGCAACAGGCCAAGCAGCAAATAGTAACCTGCCTTCTCGAATATCTCTACATGGAGGAACACAAATTATTCTAAAAAGAGGCAATAATAAAGTAGATCCGACGTTTTTATCTCCAAATATCATGTTTTTAAGACAAGCAGGGTATAATCAATTGAATGTTGGGGCTTATTTGTCTATTGATAAGATACAAGGAGGATTGTGGTATAGACATTCTTTGTTTAACGGAGATGCGCTAATCACATCATTCGGAGTCAAGAAGGACTTTTTCAAAATTTCATATAGTTTTGATATTACAATGTCACAATTGACAATCAGACAAGGAGGTAGTCATGAAATAGGCATCATTTTAAATTTTGATCATTTATACCCTAAGCGTCAAGATTACAATGATTGTTTTGCCATATTTAGATAGAGAATGTTAAAATGTTTCGCTAAAGTTTCTTTTTTTTGAAAAATTAGTTTGTAATTTTCAAAATATCCATATATTTGGGGGCTAAATTAGAAAATCGAATATCAGTCAATGAGAAATTTAATTAATTCATTAAGTTTACTGGCATTTATTGCCATAGCTCTCGTATCTTGTAGTAAAGGAGGCGGTGAGCGTTCTTCAGCCACGGGCTGGAAGTATAATGATCCAGAATGGGGAGGATTTGAAAAGAAGGCCTACGAAGGTCAGATTGACGGTCCGAATCTTGTACTTATAGAAGGGGGTACATATGCTATGGGTCTCACCCAGCAAGATGTTACTTTCGAATATAATAATGTACCAAGAAGGGTTACTGTTTCTTCATTTTACATGGATGAAACAGAGGTTTCTAACATTAATTATAGAGAATATTTACATTGGTTAAGAACCAAATATGTAAGTTATCCGGAAATATATAGAAAAGCTTTGCCAGATACTCTTGTATGGAGAGAAGAATTAGCTTACAATGAACCAATGGTAGAGACCTATCTAAGACACCCGTCTTATGATGATTATCCAGTAGTAGGTGTAAATTGGAATCAGGCAAATGACTATTCAAAATGGAGATCAAACCGTGCAAACGAGATGATCTTGATCGAAAGAGGTATTCTTAATCCTAGTCCAGATCAAAAAGATTCTGATACTTATGATTCTAAAGCATACTTGAGTGGTCAATATCAAGGTAATGTAAAGAAAAACCTTCCAGATTTAGTTACTGGTGGTGAAAGACCAGTTAAATTTGATGATGGTATACTTTTACCAGAATACAGATTACCTACAGAGGCAGAATGGGAATATGCAGCTTTAGCTTTGCAAGCGAACCAACCTACTTCCGAGGATGAAGTATATACAGAAAGAAGATTTTATCCATGGAATGGTAACACAGCTCGTTACAAAAAAAGAACAGATACCCAAGGTAGAATCCTTGCAAACTTCAAGAGAGGTAGAGGAGATTACATGGGTGTAGCTGGTAACTTGAATGATAATGCATCATTCCCTGGGCCAGTTCGGGCATACTTGCCTAATGATTTTGGCCTTTATAACATGGCAGGTAATGTAAGTGAGTGGACTGCTGATACCTACAGGCCAATGACAAGTATGACATTAAATGATGCAGAAAACCATGACCTTAACCCATTCAGAGGTAATCAGTTTCAAGAATTAGTTCTTGACGAAGAAGGAAAGCCAATTGAAAAAGATTCTATGGGTTATCTTAAATACAGATATATAGAAGATGAAGAGGCAAAGGATAGAGAGAATTATAAAAGAGGTGACGTTAGAAATCACGAAGACGGAGATGCAGATTATGTGAAATATCTTTATGGTGAATCTAGCTTAGTGAATGATAAAAGTAAAGTATACAAAGGTGGCTCATGGGGTGACAGATTATTCTGGTTATCACCCGGCGCTAGAAGATACAAAGATGAAGACAAGTCTGACAGAACGATTGGATTTAGATGTGCAATGGGTAGAGTAGGTGGAGCAGCAGGAAATGAAGATGTCGGCGGAAACAAGTTTAAAGAAGCAGGAAAAAGCGTACCAAGAAGATATAAATAATATATCTAAAATATATATTTTTGAGCCTCGATATAATTTATCGGGGCTTTTTTGTTGGTGATAGCTTGAAGATTAGGTAGCTGATATGATGTAACAAAGTTCCAAAGTTTTAAATACTTAGTTTTATTTAAAAACAAGTATAATTTAATAAAAAATTTATTTGCCAATATGGACATCAAAGAATTGTACGAAATATATTTGAAGAACCCCAAAGTGTGTATAGACACTAGAAAAATTTCATATAATTGCATATTCTTTGCTTTGAAAGGTGATCGATTTGATGGGAATGAATATGCATTAAAAGCTTTAGAGTTAGGTGCTTCATTTGCTATAGTTGATGATAGTACAATACAAAATGATAGTAGATTAATTTTTGTAAATAATGTACTCACTACACTTCAGGAGCTAGCTAGATATCATAGATTACAATTAAATATTCCTGTTTTAGGCATCACTGGTTCTAATGGCAAAACAACGACAAAGGAACTTAGTAGGGAAGTTATCAAACAGAAATATAAAGTTAAGGCAACTATAGGGAATTTAAATAATCATATCGGAGTACCGCTAACGATTTTAGATACTACACCAGATATCGAATTTTTAATTGTAGAAATGGGCGCTAATCATCAAGGTGAGATTGACTTGCTTTGTAAGATAGCTTTACCTGACTATGTAATGATAACAAATATTGGTAAAGCACATTTGGAAGGATTTGGTGGATTAGAAGGTGTAAAAATAGGCAAGTCTGAAATTTATAAATTTGCGAATAGCTTTAATAAAAAAATATTTTTAAATAAAGACGATGTTGTATTGACAGGCCTTCTACCCACAGGTACAGAAATAATTTTGTATTCTGGAAGTCAAATGCTATCTATCATATCTGAAGAGCCTTTTTTAAAATTGAGATATAATGACAAAGAAATCACGACAAATCTCTATGGCTCTTATAATTTATCCAACATTGCATTTGCAATAAAATTGGGAGAATATTTTACAATAGATCAAGACAAGATAGTCAAGGGAATTGCCGATTACCGACCAGATAATAATAGATCTCAGCTAGAAATACTAAATGGTAATACAATCATTAAGGACGCTTACAATGCCAATCCTAATAGTATGAAACTAAGCTTAGAGAGTTTTGCAAAAGTAAATGCAAGTTCAAAATTAGTCGTTTTAGGTGATATGTTAGAACTCGGGGAATTTTCGCAAGCAGAACATAAGGAAATTCTATCTTTAGTGGAAAGTCTTGGCTTTAAGGAGGCAATTTATGTGGGTGAAAACTTTTATAAAGAAAAAGAAGATTTTAATGGAGCATTTTATAAAAAGATAGAAGATGCAAAAGAATACTTTAAATTGAAAGGTTACCAAAATTATTATATTTTACTAAAAGGTTCTCGAGGAATATCTGTAGAATCTATACTGAGTTAATATAATATCATATTTAGGTCAAAGTGAAATACTGATTTTTATATTGCCAAAATGTTTTAGAATTTGCGTTGACAAATAAAGGTCAACTAATGATTATTGAGAAACTTCAAAACTCTATCTGGTATTTCATCCGCAATTGTTTGAGTGTATTCATCATTAGAACAAGGCAAATAGTGTTTTTGACCTTGATCATCCGTTAACATTATCCACCACTTTTGGCTAATGTTATGACGAATGAATTCAATGTCTTGGGATGTACTACCATTAATTATGTATCCACTAAAGTCATTACTTTGTAATGGGTGGTCATTCATTTTCATATTTATACCTTCTAGTAAGTACCATAAACCTAGAGCTAAAACATTAGATTCTATTTTTGATTCTGGATTAGAAAGTTTGACGTCAAGGAATACAGCATTTATTTTATTAGATGTGCCAGCAAATTTCATAATTTGACAGAGTTCTTCAGCGGTCAATCCTGCGGGTAATGTGCCTATGGCATTCGGTGCGTCTGAACTTCTGACTACATTGAGATTTAAATAAAGTGTTTCTGTATCTCTAAGGTTTGGTTCTATATTATTGATACTTCCTCTTAGTTTACCCAAACTCAATGAATTAAAAGAAATCTGATCTACTTCGTTCATTTCTTCCAGTGATACAATATGTCTTTGATATCCAATATAGTTTTTAATTGGATTATCTTCAGCATCAATGTAGGGAAGATTGTTACAGATAAAATGCAAAGCCTTATTATTTTCAGAAGCATATTTGTATGCTATTGATGCATCAAATCCAATTAAAATCGGTATAATATTTTGCTTATTTAGCTCAGAAAGGATATTGTCCAAATGATCTTCGTCATTAAATGCATCACCAAGGTCAACAATTTGAATATTTTTGAAATGATTCTTAAAGTTTTCCATACTTTTGCGGACATTTTTTGATATATCTGATCCATTGCCGATTAATGCCACGTTGGCAACAGAAAGATCAGGAAAATTGTCAACATCGGTAAAATATTGGTTGAAGAAGGTTTTATTATCCACACCAATTTCTTTATCTGAGACAGGTATAAGCAAACTAGACAGCATGATATTAAAATTTATGCAAAGATATAAATTATTAAAAATTAAACAATTGTAATAATTTATTTTTTGTTTATTAACAACTCAGCCTAATCATTTTTCATACAAATTAAATAAACCTAACCAAAATGGAACAAGAAAATCAAATAGAGATATTACTTGAAAAGTATAAGTCAAAAGAACCCGAAATAGTGTTTGAATGGCATGATAGTGAGACCACAGCAAAAGGATGGATTGTGATTAATTCACTCAAAAACGGTGCAGCAGGTGGTGGGACAAGAATGAGAAAAGGATTAACAAAAGATGAAGTAGTAGCGCTAGCGAAAGTAATGGAGATTAAGTTTTCGGTATGTGGACCAGATATAGGCGGCGCAAAATCAGGAATTGATTTTGATCCAAATGATCCTAGACGAACTGAAGTTTTAGAAAGGTGGTATAAAGCGGTCATTCCTATTTTAAAATTTTATTACGGAACTGGTGGTGATCTTAATGTAGACGAGTTGAAAGATGTCGTGCCAATTACTGAAGATTTAGGTTTGTGGCATCCTCAAGAAGGAATTGTCAATGGGCATCTCAAATTGAATGAAGGTGACAAAATAAACATAATAGGGCAGCTCAGATATGGCGTATCAAAAGTGATAGAAGATCCTAAATATATACCTGTTACAAATAAGAAATATGCTATTGCTGATATGATTACTGGTTATGGTGTAGCTGAGTCAGTTAAGCACTTTTATAGTATCTTTAATGGTAGGGATTTAGCAGGTAAAAGAGTTATCATTCAAGGATGGGGCAATGTAGCATCTGCTGCCGGATTTTATCTTTCTAAACTTGGCGCAGTTATTGTTGGTATAATTGACAGGGATGGTGCGGTCATGAACGAAAGCGGACTGACACACGATGAAGTCGAAAATTTGTTTTTAAGTAAAATAAATAATAGCCTTTCATGTGACATAGTAGATTTCGAAACGTCAAACCAAAAGATTTGGTCAATCCCTTGTGATGTTTTTATACCTGGGGCAGCTTCAAGGCTAGTGACAGATGAGCAAGTTCAACAACTTATGGACAATGGTCTAGAAGTAATATCATGTGGGGCGAATGTCCCTTTCTTTGATGATAAAATATTTTTTGGCGAGACAGCTAGGAGAGTAGATAATAGAATAAGTCTCATTCCTGATTTTGTTGCCAATTGTGGAATGGCCCGAGTTTTCGCATATTTGATGCATAAAGATGTAGACATGACAGATGAAGGGATATTTTCAGACAGTTCGAGTATAATATATGATTTTTTGAATGATTTATACATGGCAGATAATGATAATAAAAACATTAGTGCACGTGCTTTAGAAAAATCATTATTAAAAATATCAAAATTTTAATGCTAAAAAGAGCATTTTTAACATATTATGTATTACTTTTGTATTTCAAAACTTAAATAGCAAAATTATTTTCCTATGACAAACAGAATCAATTATTTGTTTTTTGTCTTATTGCTAGTAGTTTCTTCTGTATCTGCGCAAAAAGACGCAACATTAACAACAGGAGTAACTGATGAGCAAACAGTGAATGCTGAGCAGAACAAAAGCTGGAGAATGGGTCAATCATCCTATTCAGCTAAGCCTAAAAATGCTTGGGAATTGGGTGTACACGTTGGACATTTTTTTATAGATGGTGATGTCGATACTAAGTTTCCTGGCGGATATGGTCTTGGTCTACACTTAAGAAAAGCCATTCACTATGTATTTTCTGTAAGGGCTGACTTTATGTATGGTTCTGCAAAAGGTCTTGATCCACAATTGTGGAACTCAGGATTAGTAGAAGAAGTTTATGCTCCTTATAATGTGACTGGTGCAAGTTGGTTCCCAAGTTACAAAACTAACTATGGTTATTTAGCTTTCCAAGGTGTATTGAATATCGGAAATTTACTATTCCATAAAGATAGAAATAAATGGAACTGGTATACTGCTGTAGGTGTAGGTCTTAGTAGTCATAGTACAAAACTAGATTTATTGGATGGTAATAATGCTATATATACTGGTTTGGAAGCAATAGCAGGTCCAGACGATAAATTTAACACTAAGGCAGGAAGAAAAGAAATAAAAGACGATGTAAATAATCTTTATGATGGAGAATATGAAACATCAAGCTGGAAAAAAGCTGGTATATTTAGATTAGGTGATGAGACTAATGTACACGTTGTATTTACTGCTTCAATGGGTATCTCTAGAAAATTAAGCAATAGATTCAATTTAGGTCTTGAACATCAATTAAATCTATCTGATAATGATGCATTAGATGGTATTAGATTCAGAACTGGTTTAGACCAATCTACAAGTAACGATATCTCTCATTATACTAATTTAAGATTAGGAATTAATCTAGGTAACTTCGATAAAGTGACTGAGCCTCTTTATTGGTTGAATCCATTAGATGCACAGATGAATGATATCGCTGCTCTGAAACAACGTCCGATTTTAGATTTAACTGATACTGATAGTGATGGTATCATTGATATGTTAGATCAAGAATTAGATACTCCAGCAGGTGCACCAGTTGATACAAGAGGTATTGCACTTGACAGTGACGGTGATGGAGTTGCAGATTATAAAGATAAAGAGCCATATTCACCTCCAGGATATGTAGTTGATAAAGATGGTGTTGCTAATTTCGAAAAATTAACAACATCTGATGTTAACAAAGCAATAGATATCAAACTTGCTGCTTACAAAGCTAGCAACTCTGATTGTGGCAAGTGGTTCTTACCTATGATTCATTATGATCTTGATAAAGCAACCATTAAACCAGAATTTTATGGGCATTTACACCATGTAGCAAGTGTTATTAAAATGTGTCCTGATGTTTGTGTAGCTGTTGTAGGTCATACAGATGTAAGAAGTTCTAACAATTATAATAATTCACTTTCTTATAACCGTGCTGAGAACGCTATTAATTATTTGGTTTCTCAATATGGTATAGATAGAAGCAGATTTAAAATCATGTACGGTGGCGAAGATGCTCCTTTAGTTTCTAACTCAAAAAGAGATAAAGAGCATTATATGAACAGAAGAGTTGAATTCAGACTTTGTGCTGATGGAGATACTGAAATGTCTAGACCTACGGGATCAAGCAATAATACATCTAAAGGTGTTAAATCAACAAATAGCTCTAGATTTATAGGTAATAAAAACTCAGGATATTAATATTATTCAGAAGTTTTAAAAAAACAAAAGGGACAAAATCATCGATTTTGTCCCTTTTGTTTTTTAGCCAGCTGATCTACTTCTGACCTTAATTGCTACATAGCAGCCAGCTTATATTTCTACTACTTGAAAACGCATATCTTAATAAAGGTTAGATTTCTAAGCAAACCCTAATAACATGATTTAATAAAATAAAAAAGGCAATCTGAAAATTTTCAGATTGCCTTTTTATTATTATTTGATTCAAGAATACTTATACAATAATCAATACAGGATTTTCAAGCATTGCTTTTAAAGATTGTAAGAACTGTGCACCCGAAGCGCCATCCACCACTCTATGGTCGCATGAAAGCGTTACTTTCATCATATTCCCGATTACAATAGCATCATTTTTTACTATTGGTTTTTTAATTATAGATCCTACAGCAAGAATGCAAGCATCAGGTGGATTAATAATGGCAGTAAATTCTTCAATGTCAAACATTCCTAGATTAGATATTGTGAATGTATTACCTGTCATTTCTTGTGGCGTAAGTTTTTTGGACTTTGCCTTTCCTGCCAATTCTTTAACTTCTTGATTTATGTGAGATAGTGATTTCAAATCTGCATGATTTATAACAGGCACTAATAATCCATCTTCTACGGCTACCGCTACACCAATATTAATGTCTTTGTGATAAGTTATTTTATCACCAAACCAAGATGAATTTATATTTGGATGTTTCCTTAAGGCAGCAGCAGAAGCTTTGACAACTAAATCATTGAAGGAAATTTTTACTGGGGATATCTCGTTGATTGACTTCCTTGCTTCCACTGCATTGTCCATATTTATTTCAATGGTAAGGTAGAAGTGTGGTGCAGAAAATTTACTTTCGCCAAGTCTTCTAGCTATCGTTTTTCTCATTTGGCTCACAGGTACATCTCCATATGCAAAGTTGTTTGGCACGGGTATAGATACCGCATTATTAGATGCTGGAGTTGCGGTTTGTGAAGGTTTGGTCGCAATATAGGTCTCTACATCTTTTTTGATTATTCGACCTTGGTCACCTGAACCATTCACTTGATCAAGCGAAATTCCCGCTTCAGCTGCAAAAGTTTTTGCAAGGGGAGATGCTTTTAGTCTTTGATCCCCTGTAGCTTGTTGATGTGTTTCTGATGCTACACTTACTTCTGCAACTGGTTTTTGTGCGACTTTTACTTCTTCTACTTTTGCTTCAGGCTTGTCTGATGCTTTTTCAGCTTGAGGCTTAGCACTTTCTCCAGTTAATAAAGATTTGTAATCTTCACCTTTTTGGCCAATAATGGCTATAATTCCATCTACAGCTACCGGTCCAGATGGCACACCTATATATAATAATATGCCATCAAAGAAACTTTCTAACTCCATGGTAGCTTTGTCTGTCTCTACTTCAGCCAAAATATCACCTGATTTTACAGCATCACCTTCTTTCTTTAGCCAAGATACTATATTCCCTTCTTCCATAGTATCACTTAGTCTGGGCATTCTTATTATTTCCGCCATTTTTATTATAAATTTCTTTATGATTTTTGAAAGCCCAAATTTAAGCAATCCTTATTAAATAGTCTAAATTTTTACTTTTAATACGCACTTCTTCTTATATAAGTATACTTTTTTAATAAAAATGAAGCCTTGATACAAAATACAATATGAATTATTGGAGTTAAGTAGATGGATAATTGTAATTTTGAGTGTTAAAACACAAATAATATGTTCGGAGACTTAATGGGAAATCTGGAAGAACAACAGAACCAGATGAAGGCCAAGTTAATGCAAGTTGTCATTTCAGAATCGGTGCAAGGTATTACTGTTTCTGGAAATGCAACAAAGACAATAGACAGTATAAATATTGATGAAACACTTTTTGCAGAAGGTGACAAAGAAATGTTAGAGGAATTATTGTTATTATGTGTCAATAGATTTATTGAAAAGGCAATACAGGTAGAAGCTGAAGAATCTCAAAAATTGATGGAAACCATGCTTCCGCCAGGATTTGGTGATTTATTTAAATAATAGTTGGGGTGTTATTGACAAAAGTGAGGTGTAAACTCTGAAACTTACTCAAAACTTTGATTATTTAAATCCCTTTTTAAATTTCATTTATATCATACATTTTAGATATTTTATAAAAAGAAAAGTGTTGAAGAATAGAATATTAATAGTTAGTATATTAACCATACTTTTAACTTTTGGTTTGCAAGCGCAGGACAAAATATTTGAATTTAATTTTGATGACTGTACTTATGAAGATGCGACTATAAGTTTTCCCGGAATAACACCTTTGGGCAATCCGAAATGTGTTTGCGGTATTAATGAACAAAGTATTAGTCTCAATGGGACAAACGACTTTCTGGTTATTTCTGATCAGGCAAATAAACATTTAGAAGAAGACTTTACACTTGAAATGTATTTTTGGTTGGACACGCCTACTCAGGAAGTAAATATATTTAGTCATAGAAATGGTTGTACAAGTTTAGACTCTTTGATGTCCTTAAGATATTTTTCAGGGTCAAATGAGATCCTGTTTGAATTAGCTAGTAGTGTTAATAATTATCATTCTGCAAGAGCAAAATTGGATTTGTCCAATTGCTGGCATAGATTTGTTTTGGTTAAATTTGGTCTTCAGTATTTTGTATATTTAGATAATGTTTTAATAGGCAAAATATTGTCAAGAGAAACCATCGTATTTAGTAAACAAACTAGCTTAATAATAGGTACAAACCCTTGTGTGTCAGCACAAAGTAGGAATTTGGATGGTAGGATAGATGAAATTGTTTTGTATAGTAGAGCTTTATCTGAATTAGAGCTCATGGCAAATTTTAAATTTCCTGACCGGGTTATTACTGATAATACAACTATTTTTAAAGGTGAGTCTATAACACTCGAACTAGGTAGTACATGCGCTTCTGATATTTTGTGGACACCTAGTATCAGTTTAGATGATGATCAAAGTTCATCGCCTATTGCAACACCCGATGAATCGACTACTTATGAAGTTACAATGAATCATGGTACCTGTACGAGTACTGATAGTGTTAGGATATTTGTCGCAGATAAAGATCAGTTAGATTGTAATAATTTGTTATTGCCTAAAGCATTTACGCCAAACAATGATGGCCTTAATGATACATATGGGATCAGTAATTTATTTATCGTAGATGCGATCGATTATTTCGAAATATATGATAGGTGGGGATCTAAGGTATGGGAAACAAAGGAGCTTAATGATAAATGGAATGGAAGTCTTAATGGAAATCCATTAAACAGTGGGATGTATCTTTATAAAATAAAATATACCTGTGGTGGCGAAGAAAAACTAGTTTTAGATAATTTTACCTTATTGAGATAATGATATTAACATTGTCTAGGTAAGACCTTAATTTCTAAAACTTTTAGCAATTTGACATTAATGCTAGATTTTAACTATTATAAATTATTTATTTGCTTTTGATTAGCAATAAGTTATAACACTTAACTATGAGTATATTAATATAAATTTGATTAAAAATAAATGAGATAAATATATTTAAATCTTCTATTTGTCGGGAAGGATATAAAATGTTATTTTGTAAAGTATTTTATTTTAGTAATAATTTTTAGTTAACAATTTATTTGATCTATATTTGTTCATTATTTAACGTTTACCTAAATTTTTCTCATTTATGAAACATTTTTTTACACTTTTAATTTCGTTTATATTATTAAATTGCCTGTCAGCGCAGGTATTATACAATCAAGACTTTTCTGCTGGATTTGGTGATATGATCCTTTTGGATGTTGATAAAAGAACTCCTGCTGCTCAAGTTGCTACCTTTGTAAATGCATGGAATATTACTGGAAATCTTAGTGATGGCAATCCTGCAGCGATTAGCAACTCTTGGTACGCTCCCGCTGGAGCAGCTGACGACTGGATGATGACTCCTGTTATTTCTGGTATAGATGCAAAAACATATTTGGTTTGGTCAGCGAGAGCAATTGACGCAAATTTTCCTGATGGATATCAAGTTAGAGTATCTGCATCTGGTGGTTCTGCTACAGCAGATTTCAAAGATATCATTTTCCAAACAAATGGAGAAAGTCCAGATTTAACTAGAAGGCTAGTAAACTTGGCTGCATATGTTGGTAAAGATATTAGAATTGCATTTAGAAATAATTCAAATGATCAGTTTTTACTTTTAATAGATGATATTTCGGTTGCAACTCTTAATGATGTTGATGCTTCAACAGAGACCGCTGCAGTTACAAAATATGTTCCTATTGGTCAAGATGCAAAAGTTGAGTTCGGATTGACAAATGAAGGTATAGATCCTATCACAAACTTTACATACGAATGGTCAAATGGAGTTGATACATACCAGGATGCAGTTTCTGGTTTGAATATCAATACATTTGAAACTTATGTAGGTGATTTTTCATTTCCTATAGCAAAAGCTTCTTCTTATGATATTACTGTCAAAGTATTAACAATTAATGGTGGAGCTGATGGTAATGCTGTTAATGATATTTCAACTACGACACTTAGTGGTGTATCTAAATCAATTAAGAAGAAAATGGTAGCAGAGGAAGCTACTGGTACATGGTGTACTTGGTGCCCAAGAGGTGCGGTATTTATGGATAGAATGTCTAAGGATTATCCAGAAGAATTCATAGGGGTAGCCGTTCATAATGCAGATCCAATGGCTATTGCTGATTATGATACAGGACTCACAAGCTTGCCAGGATTCGGCGGATTCCCATCTGTTGTTATTAATAGAGAAGCAATAATTGATCCATCTGAGATGCCAGCTTATTTAACTGCAGTGACTAGAAATGAGTTCTCACCAGTAGAAATGAGTGTGGAACAATCAAAAGTAGGAAGAGAAATGACTATTTCTGGTGACATTACTTTTTTTGCTGATATAGATGCTGCAAATTACAGCGTTGTTGTTGCTATTTTGGAAGACGAAGTAAAAGGAACAGGTTCAGGTTATGCACAAGTAAACCAATACGCAGGTGGCGCACAAGGTCCAATGGGAGGATTTGAAAATCTACCAAACCCAGTACCTGCTAGTCAAATGGTTTATCAAGAAGTAGCTCGTGCTTTACCTTTCGGATTTGAAGGAAGATCAACTGTTATTCCTGCTGTAGTTAAAGATGGTGATTCATTTTTGTTTTCAGCTAATTATACATTACCAAACACTTTTGTTGTAGGTAATATTAGATCAGTTTTATTCCTTAGAGATAACGCGACTGGTCAAATAGTTACAGGTGCTAAAACTGAGTCATTTGCAGTAGGCTTAGAGGAAGTATCTGAAATAGCAAGCTTAAGCATAGCTCCGAACCCTACAAATAATGAAACATTTGTAAACTTGGATCTTAAGTCTTCATCTGATGTGTCAATGACTGTGTACAATAATATTGGACAACAAGTAGCTTCAAGAAATTATGGTAAATTAGATGGAAGACAGATATTACCAATTTCAGTTGATACTTATGAAACTGGTATTTACTTTGTAAAACTTACTGTTAATGGTAAAGTTACGACACAAAAATTAATCGTAGAATAAGCATTTGCTTACGAAAGTCTAAACATAGACTGTAAAGCAATTCTTTAGAATTTATAGTCCTGCATTTCCTTTTTTTGGAAATGCAGGATTTTTTTTTCAAAAATATTTGCATACTAAACAGTGTTTAGTATATTTGCACCGTTATTTATTATTTAGATAAAAATTCAAGTATTGGGATTAGCAGAAAGAAAGGAAAGAGAAAAGGCAGAACTTAAGGAAATGATCCTCCAAGCTGCTAAGAAAATCATGCTCAAACATGGGCAAGAGGGACTTTCTATTCGTAAAATCGCCAATGATATCGAATATAGTCCTGCTACCATTTACCTATACTTCAAGGATAAAGACGAAATTTTGCACGAATTGATGGAGTTGGGATTTCTGAAAATGAATAAATACATGACAGCCGCCTTTGCAGAAGGAGATGCCGTGCAACGCATTTATTTGATAGGTGAAGCATATATAAATTTCGGATTGGAAAATAAGGATTGGTATGACTTAATGTTTAGCTCTGACAAACCAATGAAACATATTGAAAAATGTCGTGAAGATTGGGATCAAGGTATGATGATGTTTGATTTCTTAGCCAATACTTGCAAAGAAGCCATTGATAGGTTGTCTTTAAAATCTCAAGATGAGCGCATTCTAGCTCTTCAGTTATGGAGTTGTGTACATGGATTGGTCATGCTAGCACATTCAGAGCGAATAGAGATAGTAGAACCTAATCAAAAAGAGACATTAATAAAGAAGACCCTTGATTGTATGTTGGTGAGTATTTTTGACAAATAATTTTTTTGCCTTACAGATAAACAGTGTTCATAAATATAACATATAAAACCATTAAATAATATAGCAGTGAAAGCAAAATTAATCTTCTTCCTTTTATGGTTCAGCATTTATCTCAGTGCACAGTCTTTTGATCCGATGATAAATCGTGCTTGGGCGAAAAATAAAATGCTACACACCAAAAAATTTCAATTGGATGCAGCTTCATCAGCATTGAAGGAAGCTAAATCTCTCTACGGTCCTACTGTTGTTTTCGGGACACAATATACACTTGCATCAGGTGGTAGAAGTATAAATTTTCCAGTTGGAGACCTCCTAAATCCTGTATACGGAACATTAAACCAACTGACACAAACAAATGTATTTCCACAGATAGAAAATGTAAATGAACAGTTTTTGCCGAATAATTTTTATGACGCAAGATTTAGAATCACTCAACCTATTTATTATCCGGATCTAGCTATCAACAAAAAGCTTAAGGCTGAAGCAATAGTCACTAAAGAGTTGGAAGTCAAAGCATTCAAACGTGAATTAAGCAAAGAAGTAATGATCGCATATTTTTCAGTAAAGACAAGTAAAAAAGCTATTGCCATTTATGAATCGGCAGATACTTTGATCACTGAGGCAAAACGAACTACTCAAAGCATGATTAAAAATGGTATTGCGTTGCCATCTGCACTCTCTAGGATTGAAAATCAATCATCCAATAATATGAGTCAAAAAATAGATGCAATAGCAAATCATACAAATGCTATAAGTTATTTTAAATTCCTGACAGGAATGACAAAAGATGAAGTTGTCGAAGAAATAGAACTACCTGAATTGCCAGTAATCATTGATACTAAGGTAGGACTTAGAGAAGATATACAACAAATCAACCAAGGTATAAAGATGCAGTCGCTTGCGATAGAGAAGGAGAATAATTATTACGTCCCAAAAATCGGAGCTCAATTGGATTTGGGGTCACAGGATTTTGATTTTGGTTTTGAGCCATACGCTTTATTTGGCATAAATTTGGAAGTAAATATTTTTGATAGTAAAAGAAATTCCTATAAAAAGGAAGCTATAAAAGCTGAAATATTATCATTGGAATCTCAAAAATCACATGTGGAAGATTTGATTTCGCTTCAAATTGAAATAGCAAAAGAAAATGTGCTTTCAGCCATTAATCAAGCAAACACATACAAATCAAGAATTGCAGCCACAGACAGAATCTATCAAGATGTACAAAAGAAATATCGTGAAGGCACCGCAAATTATCTAGACCTGATCGATGCCCAAACACAAGTCACACACATCAATCAACAATACATCATTGCACAAAATAATGCTTGGGTGAAGTGGGCAGAATATGTATATGCAACTGCTTCATACCCAATTCAATAAAAACATCATCTACTTTATTTTCTCTCAAATCTAAAATCAAAATTTTCTAAGATGAAATACGTAACCATTATCATAGCT
The DNA here is from genome assembly GCA_041739205.1 of Saprospiraceae bacterium. Lineage (GTDB taxonomy): Bacteria > Bacteroidota > Bacteroidia > Chitinophagales > Saprospiraceae > OLB9. Next base: position 15,271 of record JBGSOH010000447.1, on the reverse strand, counting down.
CTCACAGCACTTTGTTTTTTGGCTTGTAAAAATGAAACAAAGGTTGACAATAGTCCCGCCGAAAAAACGGATATCAATAGTGTTTATATCAAGACTGTACCCATAGAAAATGTGGTCGAGGCATCTCAGATGAATGCACTAGGTATTATTTATAGCGAATCAGAAGCAAAACCATCATTTAAAACAGGTGGAATTATTGCGAAAACATATGTAAAAGAAGGAGATATGGTAAGACAAGGTCAGTTACTAGCCACCTTACTTATGGATGAAATAAATGCCCAAGTCCAACAAGCTGAAGAAGGTCTGATTAAAACTGAAAGAGACATGAATCGGCTAAAAAATTTATTAGCAGATAGTGTAGCTACATTAGAGCAATACCAAAATACCAAAACAGCATATGAAGTTGCAAAAAGGAATGTAGAAATAGCAAGATTTAATAAAAATTATAGTGAAGTACGATCCCCTATTTCTGGCAAAGTGATCAAACACATCATGAGAACTGGAGAAGTGGTAGGACCTGGCACACCAATATTTGCTATCATGGGTGTAGGGAATAAAGATTGGATCATAAAAGCAGGGCTGACTGATAGGGATTGGGCTAGGGTGAATAATGATGATAAGGTAGAAATACAATTGGATGCTTATCCAGGACAAACATTTAAGGGGACAGTGAAAAACAAAACTTCAGTGGGAGGTAATGCAAGCGGAACATTTGATGTAGAAATCAGATTCAAAAACCAACCTAAAAGTTTAGCAGCGGGATTGACTGCAAAGATTATTATTAGTACTAAATCAAAGGATTCATTTGTCGTCATTCCTCTAGAATCATTAGTCAGATCGAATGGAAGTAAAGGGACTGCTTTTACAGTAGAAAATGGCAAAGCAAAAAAACTAGAGCTAACTATAGCAAAATTGCTTGGAGATAAGGTATCTATCAGTGGTGGATTGGAAGGTGTAAATGAGATAGTTACCACAGGTGCCATGTATCTAGAAGAAGGAGATAAAGTCATTGTACAATAATATTTACCACTAAAAAACAATACAAAATGGGCTTTAATAAATTTTTTGTTAAAAACTGGCAGTTTACCTTGGTAATATTTATTGCAGTAATGGTATTGGGTATCAATGCTTTGCTCAATATGCCTAGAGGAGAAGATCCGCCATTTGGTGCACCGATTTTTTCAATCGTTGTGGTATATCCTGGGACAAACCCGAAGGACATGGAAAAACTGATTGCAGATCCTATAGAAGAGGAATTGTATCAACTCACTGATGTAAAAAAAATAAACACTACCATCAAAGATGGACTAGTAGTAATGTTGGCAGAATTTAATTATGGCGTAGATGTAGAGTCAAAAAACAATGATGTCATTAGAGAAATAAATAAGATCGGACCAGAATTGCCAGAAGGGATTATCCTTTTAGATATTAAAAAAGCATCGAGTAGTGACGTAGCTATCTTGCAAACAGCCATGATATCCGACACTGCATCCATGGAACTGATGAAAAAACATGCAGAATTACTAGAAAAAAATATTGAAAAAATCAAGGATATAAAATGGGTAGAAGTACAAGCGGCACCTGAAAGACAAATAAAGATTGCACTCGATCTCGAAAAAATGGGTGTAATGAAACTTGGTTTGAATCAGGTGTTGGGTCTTTTACAAGCCAATAATGTCAATATTCCTGGTGGTGATATAGACCTGGGACACCGAAAATATAATATCAAAACGACATCTGAATATGAAAATATCGATGATATAAAAAATACAATAGTCCAAGTGACACCTGAAGGTCGAATGGTCAAGTTGGATCAGATTGCACAAGTGTATTATGAAGAAGAATCGTATGACCACATCGCAAGGTATAACGGCCGACGAGCTATTTGGGTCAATTCTGCTATGAAAGACAAAAAGAATATCATTTCTACTCGAGCACAAATTCAAAAAGTTCTAGACGAATTTGAAAAAACCTTGCCTGAAGGTATCAAACTGGAACAAGCATTTGACCAAGAAAAAGGTGTGAAAAATAGACTTGGTGGACTAGGAAGAGATTTTGCCATAGCCATTTTTTTGGTATTATTGACTTTGCTGCCATTGGGAACAAGAGCATCGTTTATTGTAATGATATCTATTCCACTGTCATTAAGTATTGGGTTGTTTCTCTTAGATTTGATGGGTTATACACTCAATCAACTAAGCATCGTAGGTATGGTAATAGCGCTTGGACTATTAGTAGATGACAGTATAGTAGTCGTTGAAAATATAGAAAGATATATGCGAAAAGGCATCAGTGCCAAAGAAGCAGCCGTATCAGCGACCAATCATATTATGGTGGCCATTTTAGGTTGTACAGCTACATTATTATTAGCGTTTCTTCCACTTGCCAATTTGCCAGAAGGTTCGGGCGACTTTATCAGGTCATTGCCTATGGCAGTTATGGTCACTGTATTGGCTTCATTATTTGTTTCCGTCACGATTATCCCTTTTTTGGCTAGTATTTTATTAAAAGCTCATGAAGGTGACAGCCAAAATGAAGGTAACTTCTTCTTTAGGGCTTTCAAAACTTACGTCAATAGTCCGTATCAAAGACTGTTGGAATGGTGTATGGGCCATCCTTGGTTGACATTATTGGTGGCAGGTTTGATATTTATGGCATCACTATTATTGGTTCCAGTTTTAGGGTTTAGTTTATTTCCAGAATCAGAAAAACCGGTCATAACCATAGATATAGAGACAGAACCTGGATCAAATCTAATGCACACTGATGTTATGGTAAGGAAAATAGAGCGTCAATTGCTCCAAATGCCAGAAGTGCATCACATTGCTAGTAATGTAGGGAAAGGAAATCCTCGTATTTATTATAATGAATTTCAAAAACAAACCGCAGCAAATCTTGGTCAAATCATCGTCTATCTTGATGAAAAAGCACATGTACCTGAGATTATTGCATTTGCCGAAAAGGCACGTTTAGAATTGTCTTCTTTAGCTGGTGCAAAAATTGAAGTTAAAAGATTTCAGCAAGGTCCGCCTATCACTGCGCCAGTAGAAATAAGGGTCTTGGGCAATAATTTGGATACATTAGATGGACTCAGTACGGAGATAGAAAATCTTTTTAAAGAAAGAGAAGGTACACTATATGTGAGAAATGACCTGAAATACAAACAATCGGATATGGTCATCGAAGTGGACAAACAAAAAGCTGGACTTTATGGACTGACTGGTGGTGAAATCGCAAAAACAGTTCGTCTAGCCATCGCAGGAATTGAAATAGGAAATATCAAAAATGATGATGGTGATGAATATAAATTGAACGTAAGTATTCCCCAAAATACTGAAAATGCTCTTGAAACATTCAATAAAATCAACGTTACTTCCCTAAGTGGGGCACTCGTACCTTTGAATAGTATTGCAACTATCGCTCTGAGACCTTCAGCATCTATTATACGACATTACAATAAAGAAAGATATGCCTTGGTAAGTAGTTTTGCCCAACAAGGATTTAATGTAGATGCACTTACAACATCTATTTTGGATGACATAAGTAAGGCTATCAAGTTGCCACAAGGATATCGGATCGTTGCAGCAGGGGAAAGAGAGTCGAGAGAAGAGTCGTTTGGTGGAATAGGTACGATCATAGTATTGACAGTTTTCGGATTATTGGCGATATTAATTCTTGAATTTAGAACATTCAAATCAACCTTGATCGTATTGAGTGTCATTCCTATGGGTATCATTGGAGCGTTACTAGCATTATATTTTGCTGGCGAATCATTATCGTTTGTAGCTTCAGTGGGAATAATTGCACTGATTGGTATTGAAATCAAAAACTCCATCTTGATGGTAGATTATACCAATGGTCTCAGAGAACAAGGCATGGGACTTTATGAAGCAGTTATGGATGGTGCGGAGACAAGATTTTTACCCATTTTGCTTACATCAATGACAGCTATTGGTGGTTTGACTCCTTTAGTGTTAGAAAGTTCACCATTGATAAGTCCACTTGCTATTGTGTTGATAGGTGGTTTGATCAGTAGTACACTATTAAGTAGATTGGTGACGCCTATTTTGTACAAGTTGATTCCACCACAAGTGGAAGTAAAATCCCCTTCAGAGACGAATAAATAAAAGAATGATTTTTGCGAGATTGTAATAAAGGTTTTATTGGTCAAATTTTTAGCATAATGACTATTTAAATGTAGTTTTGCAGAAAAATAGAAGCCATATGACTTGGAGAATATTTATATTTATTTTTATAACAAATTTGGGTTTCATACATGCACAAGAGTATGCTAGGCCTGAATACAATATTGAAGCAGAGCTAGATACTGCTAGTAATACTGTTGAAGTTTTGACAAAAATAGATATTCCTAAATCTCTTGGTTTACCCAAGGATACCATTTGGTTTCATTTATGGGCAAATGCTTATAGCAATACAAATAATGCATTTACAAAAGAGCAACTTAGTTTTGGGAGCACTAATTTTTATTTTACAAAAGAAAGCAAACTTTCTAAAATATCAGATTTGATCGTAAAGTCTGGTAATCAGTCGTTAAGCTATGTTTTTAAGGATGATGGTCAAGAGATCGTGGGAGTAATAGTAAAAGATATTTTATCATTTAATGGTAACATCTCTTTTAATTACAAACTTAAACTTCCTTATCTAAGAGATGGATTGGGTTATAGAAAAGGAGATTATTTTTTAAGAAATTTTTATCCCAAGCTTGCTGTTTATGAAGGGAATCAATGGCAATTAAGTCAGCATAGACAGTTTTCGGATGAGCAAGGTTATCGAAGTGTCATAGAACTTAAATTAACGACACCGGGTGGATTTGATTTTTATGCTAATGGATCGATAGTCTTGGATGATTATTTTGTGACTATTTCAGCCACCAATATTTTGGATCTCACCGTGACGATGTTTAGTGAAAAGAAAAGAAATATTTCAGGTGTTCTCAGCTATCCCGATCACAAAAATGTTCCCTTTGATATAGCGGTGGTTGACTCAATGCTCTATGAAGATAGTCTTGAGAAAATGGTGATTGCCTTAGAAAAGAGTTTTAAAGGAATGTGTGAGAAATTTGGTCCATATCCTTATGAAAAACTGACCATCATGATAGGTGAGAAATGTGTTAATTGTTATCTGAGCGATGGATTAATAATGGAGCAAGCACCAGACGAAGATGATGTATTGAGTGATTATCTGGCCGATTATTTAACAGCTATTTGGGTTCGTGGTAGTTTTGATATCAGCTCTCATAATCATCCTTGGATGCAGAGAGGATTGACTGGATATTATTATGATAAATATGCTGTGCAAAATGAGATTATTGACACTAAAAGCGAGTTTGCATCATCTTTTGTGGATGATTTATATCTTAATCAGAGATTTAGAAAAGTACCTTCATTAAGTTCAGAATATAACGATAATATTCCTGAAGTTGATTGGTTAAAGCGAATGCGCAAATCAACAGCATTTTTTACCTACGTAGATCAATTGGCTGGCGAAGAAAGTCTTATTAAAACATTACATCAGCTTTCAGAAAAACAAGTCAGAATCACACCGGATATCTTCATCTCTCAACTAAATACTAACTCAGAAAAATCCCTAGATTTACCATTAAAAAAGTACGTTTATGAAAATCCCGTAACTGATTATGCTATTAAAGATTTGAGAAATGATGATGGGTTTTACTCTGTGATTATGCAAAATCGTGGTCCAGATTCTCTACCATTTATTCTATCATTTGTAGAAAATACTGGGTCACTGCAAGAGTTTTTTGTTGATGGCAGAATGGGTGATTTTGTAGTTAAAACAGATATTAAAAGTCTAGACAGCTTCAGTATCATAATGATCGATAAATCAGGAACATTGCCAGAGATAGACAGAGAAAACAATCATTACTTTCCGCAGCGAAATAGTCATCGAGGCCCAATAAAGATGATCAGTTTGGTTTCAGAAGGTGATACGAGAAGGAGAGACTTGAGATTTATGATTGCTCCAGCATATAATGATAATGATGGTATTATGCTTGGTACATCATTTTCTAATAGTAATATTAATGATCCAAAAACATTTAGGTTTGCAACCACACCATTTTATTCATTTGTAAACCAGAAATTACTTGGGCAAGCATGGGCTAGCTATCATCAGTTTATATCGAATAGCAATAAAATTCAAAGCATAGAATATCGAGCAGGTATTAAGTCATTTGATATGGATCGTAACAGGAAATTGGATTATGCACAAAGATATATCAGAATAGATCCATCCATCACCATCCATTTTAAACATAAAGGCAATAAAGTCAAAAGGTCATCATTAGCGCTAAAATCATTTTTGATAAGTGAAGAATATCCGCAATTTAGTCAAGGAACTTATGATGGTTTAGAAAATCAAAATTCGCTTATTCACAGAATGGAATACGAATTTAAATCAATTTCAACGCTATCGTCGTCAGGTGTTTTGTTTTCATTAGAACAACAATCTTACAAGCCCATCGAGCAGACAGAAAACTATCTCAAATTGACAGCTGTACTTAATCAAAGATATATGTATGCAAAAGACAAAAATATTTATATTAGAGGATTTGCTTCAGGTTTCTTGAGCAATTCACAGAGAGAGTCAGGAAGTTATCAAAATCTATTTAGTAGAGGGAGTATTGCTTTGATACATCAAAGTCATAATGATTATACATATGATGAGTATTATTTCTCTAGACAAAACCAAAATAGGACGCATGATAATTTCACAAGTTTAGCTCAAGGTGGTGGGTTCAAAACACCTATTGGTTCTGCTTTTAGTTACGGATCGAGCAATCATTTTGCAGCTTCTATAAATGTTAGTTTTGACTTACCAGTGTTGCCTTTAAGGGCTTATTTTGATGCGGGTAGCTTTAGTACATATGAAAGCATTGACCAAAACATGCCTGAGAAAAAGGAGTTTAAAAACAATTTCATGTATAACGCTGGTTTTACATTTAATGTTAAGGATATATTTGCTATACATATACCAATCATATATTCTGAAGATCTTGGTAATATTTATAAAGGACAACATGATACATTTTTTAAAAGAATTAGTTTTTCTTTAAATCTTCATAAATTGGATTTTTGGAACGAAAAAGATCCTTTTCAAGACTAAATTTATTTGCTTAATCATAAACACATTTTATCATGATCGTAGGAATAGTTGGCGCAGGTGCAATGGGAGCAGGCATAGCCCAAGTAGCTGCTATGGCAGGAGCTGAAGTAAGAATTTTTGACAAAAGTCAAGAGGCAAAATCAAAAGCTTTTCAAAATATACAATCTAGTGTTGACAAATTTGTCGAAAAAGAAAAGATCAGTACATCTGAAGGAGTTGCAATAGTAGGTAGAATATACCTTTGCGAAAAGCTTGAGACTTTATCTGATTGTGACCTGATTATAGAAGCAATAATCGAAGATATTAATATTAAAAAAGAAATTTTCCAAGCACTCGAATCGATCGTTTCTTTAGATTGTATTCTTGCATCAAATACATCATCACTATCCATCACCTCCATTGCTTCAGTTCTCAAAAAGCCCGAAAGGTGTGTAGGAATTCATTTTTTTAATCCACCTGTTTTGATGAAATTAGTGGAGATTATTCCTGCCGTTCAGACAGACATTTCCATTACATCACAAGTAAAAGATATTATCACACAATGGGGCAAAACAGCTGTCATCGCTAAAGATACACCGGGTTTTATTGTCAATAAAGTAGCCAGACCGTTTTATAGTGAGGCCATAAGAATCTTAGAAGAAGGTATAGCTGATGTCGTGACTATTGATTATGCAATGACCAAAAATGGATTTAAAATGGGACCGTTTACACTCATGGATTTTATAGGCCATGATGTAAATTACAAGGTGACAGAATCCGTGTGGAAATCGTTTTTTTACGATACCAAATATAGGCCATCATTTACACAACAACGTCTTATGGAAGCAGGTTATCTTGGCCGTAAAAGTGGTCGTGGATTTTATGATTATAGCAAAGACAATGTCTTGACACCAAACGAAGATCAAGGCCTATTGAATTCTATATTTACTAGAATCATGAGCATGTTGATCAATGAAGCTGCTGACACTGTGTATCAGCAAATATGTTCAGCAGTAGATGTAGAACTTGCAATGAAATTGGGCGTCAATTATCCAGAAGGTTTATTAGAATGGGGAAATGATCTAGGGTATGTAAAAATTGTGGGGCATTTGGATATGCTTTATGGAAAATACCATGAGGAAAGATATAGGGTTTCTCCCTATTTAAAAAAATTAGCAAGAATTTAAGATTTTTTATAAATACATTTTTGTTAATTTTATGTTTAAAGAAAAATAAAGTTGAACAAGATGAACATAAAAAATATCATAATAGCAATCATTGTACTTAGTCTTGGCTTTCTAATTGGGTCAAATTTTAAGAATAAAAATACTGATGCAGATGCACTCACAGCAGAAATAAAGAGTACTAATGATCAATCTAATGTGCAAAAAGACGGACATAGAAGAGATGTCTCTCCAATGCAGTATCTAACAAGTTCTGAACAAGCGACCATAGATTTGTTTGAAAAATCTGCACCATCAGTTTGTTTTATCACAACTATAAATTCTAGAGAAGATCAATGGACAAGAAATGTAACCGAAGTACCTAGAGGTACAGGTTCAGGATTTATTTGGGATGAAAACGGGCATATTATTACCAATTTTCATGTAATCGAAGGTGGGAATAAGTTTAAAGTGACTTTATCAGATGGATCAAGTTGGGTGGCAGTCGTAGTAGGTGTTGAACCTAATAAAGACCTCGCAGTATTAAAAATTGATGTCCCACAAGTAAAACTTAAACCTATTCCCGTTGGTCAATCTTCTACTCTACGTGTTGGCCAATCGGTTTATGCTATTGGGAATCCATTTGGACTTGACCAATCTTTGACTACAGGCGTGATAAGTGCTTTGGGCAGAGAAATTAAATCTTTGACAGGTAGACCCATAAGAGACGTAATTCAAACAGATGCAGCCATCAATCCTGGTAACTCAGGTGGTCCCTTATTGGACAGTTCGGGGAGACTTATTGGCGTTAACACAATGATTTACAGTCCTTCTGGAGCTTCGGCAGGTATCGGATTCTCTATTCCCGTTGACGAGGTGAATTGGGTGGTTTCAGACTTGATTAAATATGGCAAACTAAAAAGACCAGTATTAGGTGTAGAATTATTACCTACACAATATGCACAAAATTGGGGTGTAGAAGGTGCGATGATTCTTTCATTAACAGCGAATGGTGGTGCAGCAAAAGCAGGTCTAAAAGCACTTAATAGAAATAGTTCTGGAGAGATCATTTTTGGAGATATTATCACAGCTATAAATAACAAAAAAGTAGCTTCAAATAATGACTTAATTCTTACTTTAGAAAAATATAATCCTGGCGAAAAAGTAAAAGTTGAGTTCAAAAGAGACAACGATTTGAAAGAAGTAATGGTGACGCTTGGATCTTAGAATTGTCTATTTAGTATAGTTTTGAGTTTTTTGATAATTATACATTTAATTTTTTATATTTGTATAAGATTATTAGCATTTAGATGCTTACAATTTAAATAAATAATTATGTGAAATTTCATTGCCACTAAATAAAAAGTGTTGGGCAGACTACATATCTTTACTATCCAAAAATAAGTGCAGTTATTTTTAATGATCTGATTAGCAGTGCTATTCGGATATTTTAATTTGTACAATTTTCTGGTTATAAAAATGTAACTCATGCTCATCTCAACTCAAAAACTTATTAAAGGAACTTTTCAAATTTCCTTGATTTTTCTTTTTTTTACTTATTTTTCTAATATTGGATTTACCCAATGTGGTTTAAGTTTTAAAAACATTATTGATCCTTCGTCCTGCTATGCTTATGATGGATCTTTTGAAGTTTTGGCAACAGGTCAAGCCGGAAATCCATGCAAAAGGTTAATTCAAATCTTTAAGAATGATACTTTATTGACGCAAGGTCTTGAATCCATAAAAGTTACAGGTATAAATTCTGGTGACTATAAAGTAATCGCACATAATGATTGTGGATGTCAGGTATTAGAATCAAAAATGATATCAGTATCGGGAGGGACGCCTACTAAATTAACACCGCATGTTAATCTCGGTTTCGGTAGTTATCAATCTAATTATGTTGATGTTTGTAGAGGTGCTAATGTGAACTTGGGGCTACAATCTTTAGGATTAACTAATCTGCTCATCTCTGGACCTAATGGATATGCAGATGCTACACCAGATGGTAATACTTTTTGGACTTTAAACAATGTTCAGCCTACGAACTCAGGTCTTTATACTATAAGATACACTAATGCCAAAGGCTGTATTTCCACAACAAGTATTATGCTTAATGTTGGAGGAATTACGGTTAATGGTGGCCTAGATAAAGTTGCATGTATTGGTACTGTACATAATTTACAAGCAACAGTAACAGGTCAAGCCATTTGTAGAGAAACATGTCCTGCAACTTTAGATTCACTGTTAGTCAATTGGACTTTAGATCAATGTGATGCAAGCAGCCAATCTCACCAATTAGATTATTCAGAATTTACACCGTCTTATCCTTCCTTAGGTAATTGTACTTCTGTCACTGCAACAAACATTTTTAGACTTCAAGGCGAACACTCATGTACACCAGTTAACGGAAGTTATGCGGGAGATGTAGGTATCTGTGTCCCTGCAATGAATAGTTGTGATCCTGCTGATTATAATTCAGACAATGCTATCAGATTTGAAGTGACATTGACACCAGCTGAAGCAGGAAGGATTACTGGTTTTTCATTTAATGAACAATCACCTTTCGACTGGATGACAACAAATGGTTCCAAAGGTAAAAATAATTATAATACTAAATATCTCATCAGAGTATATAAAAATGACTTGTTGATTTATGCAGAAGACGATAGATTAACAGAAAGAACATGGAATATAGAGAATTTTGATTTTAGTACTAATCCAGATTTCGCTATAACAGAAACCGCAGTATTCCGCTTTGAGTTGAGAGGATATTGCGTTACTAATGTTGGTGGAAATATGTCTGGCTGGGAAGTCGATAACATTAAAGTATTTGGTGGATGTTGTAGTGGATTGTCATCAAATGACGCCTTTACTTACCTTTGGTCTACGGGTGACACTACAAGTAATATCGTGGTGAATCCAAGTACAACTACTTCATATGGTGTGACCGTAACAGATTGTAAAGGTTGTCAACACTCAGATACTGTTTTAGTAAGAGTGAATAGTTTGCCAATAGCAAATATAAATGGTATTCTAAGCATTTGTACTGGTGGATCTACGGTTTTAACAGCTTCTGGAGGTACATCATATTTATGGAGTACAGGTGAGACAAGTGCTTCGATTTCACTAACCCCGACAGAGACACAGTTATATAGTGTGACCGTGACTGATGGAAATGGTTGTCAGTCGAGTGCAAGCGCTACAGTAGTAGTCAATCCTTTGCCATCGCCAACGATATCAGGCGACTTGGAGATTTGTTTAGGCGAATCTACTACTTTGACTGCATCTGGAGGTATGGAATATGAATGGAGTACAGGCGAAACGACCGCAAGTATTACGGTATCACCTACTTCCAGTACCACTTACATGGTGATGGCCAAGGATATCAATGGTTGTCAAGATTATACTACCGTGATTGTCTTGGTTCGACCAGTGCCCGCAGCACAGATTTCTGGAGATAATATCATTTGTATTTCTGACAGTACATCATTGCTCGCATCAGGTGGCTCAAGTTATCTATGGTCTAATGGGATGACATCAGCTTCCATCAAGGTAAGTCCAACAGTTAATACAGATTATGTAGTTACTGTGAGTAATATATTTGGTTGCTTTGACACAGCAAGTATTTCAGTAACGGTCAATCCTCTTCCAATTGCCATCATCACTGGAAACAATAGTTTTTGTGTTGGTAAGTCATCATTACTTACGGCATCTGGTGGAGTTTCATACGAATGGAGTACCGGTGCTGTGACATCTTCTATAATGGTAAATCCTGGTTTGAATACAACCTACACGGTTACGGTTACCGATGTGAATGGATGTACTGCAACAGCTAGCAGAATGGCTTCAGTAATGTCACTTCCTGACGTAAATATTAATGGAGAAGATCAGATCTGTGAAGGTTCTTCAGTATTATTGACAGCAACAGGTGGTGTTCAATTCTTATGGAATACTGGTGAAATTCAAAATGTAATATATGTAACACCTAGTACCACAACAACTTATAAAGTTACAGTCACGGATACGAATGGATGTACTGGCACAAGTGCTTTTGCTGTAGTTGTTAATCCTAATCCGGAGTTGGAAGTATCTGGAGACGATGAGTTTTGTATTGGAGGCAGTGCAACCTTGACTGCAAATGTAACAGGTACAACTATTTGTCAAGAAGATTGCGAAGATGAATTATTATTAATTTGGAATCTTGATGCATGTAATGCCAATGGTGCAAATAATCAGAACAATTACGAAGAGTTTACCTCCATTAGTATTTCAAATGGTGGTATGTCAAGTGTAACTGGTTCAAGTTTAAGTCGTGAAAGAGGCGACCATTCTTGCACACCTGATGGCAATGGCGGTGCTGGTCTTTGTTTTGGCGTACTAGAAAGTTGCGACCCTAATAATTATAATCCAATAAATGGCCTTAAATTTTCAGTGATAATAGATCCAAATGAAAATGGAAGACTTACTAAATTGACTTTTAGAGAGCAATCACCACTAATATGGGTGACAACAAATGGGGTGTCAGGTATAAATGATTACAATGAAAAATATCTAATAAGGGTATATAAGAATGGAGAATTAGTTTTCTCACAAAATGAATTATCAACTGAAAGAGCATGGAATGTAGAAACTTTTGATTTTTCAAATCATGCTGAATTTAATAATTTGACAACTACCACGACCTTCACTTTTGAGCTATACGGATATTGTACAGTTGATCGTGGCGGTAATATGCCTGGTTGGGAGTTAGATGATATAAAAATATATGGTGGAGAATGTCCGTCATCTCCGACAATTGAATCATCTTCTTATCTTTGGTCTACTGGTGATACCATTGCACAAATTATTGTTACCCCAAATGAAACAACAACTTACACGGTCACAGTCACTGATTGTAATGGATGTTCTGCTTCGGATTCTGCTGTTGTTACAGTATTCCCACTTCCAATAGTCTCTATTACAGGGCTAGACGCGATTTGTTTGGGAGACTCTACTTCTTTAATAGCTAGTGGCGGAAACCAAAATGTATGGAGTAACGGTGCAACAACAGCTGAAATAACAGTTTCACCAACCGAAACAACAACTTACAGCGTAACAGTCACAGATTCCAATAATTGTGAGAACACATCACAAAAAACGATTACAGTTAATCCTAAACCTATTCCAGTGATAGTTGGAGATACAGAAATTTGTCTTGGGGATACAACTGTTTTATATGGATCTGGTGGTGGATCATATTTGTGGAGTACAGGAGAAACAACGTTTTCAATATCTGTCACTCCAATTGTAACTACTTCATATTCTTTGACAATAACAAATGCGTTTTTGTGTAGTGATTCAGCAGTAACTACTGTAATTGTCAATCCACTTCCAGAAGTAAGCATTATTGGTAATACAGTATTATGTCTAGGTGAAAGTACAACACTAACAGCTAGTGGTGGCAATATCTATAATTGGAGCAATGGTTCTACAACATCAAGCATTACTGTAAATCCAAGTGTCACAACTATCTACACTGTGACTGTAACCGACCTAAATGGTTGTTCAGAAACAAGTAGTATTCAAGTAATAGTAAATCCTTTACCTATTATAATTATAAGTGGAGACACCGAAATCTGTATAGGAGACAACACAACTTTGGCAGCGAGTGGTGGCAGTGCTTATATTTGGAATACTGGCGATACAACAGCTTCTATCAATGTGGCGCCATCTGTAAATACTAATTACAGTGTAACTGTGACAAATATAAATGGATGTAATGATTCTGCAAATGTAACAGTGATTGTAAATCCTTTACCAATAGTTACCATTACTGGAGATACTGAAATTTGTAAAGGCCAAACCACATCTTTAACAGCAAGTGGTGGAACCATTTATAGCTGGAGTAATGGAGCTTCTACAACAAATATTGATGTTAATCCAGAGGAGACGACGACATACACCGTAGTGGTTACAGATGGGAATGGTTGTGTAAATACAGGAACAGTAACAGTGACCGTCAACCCACTACCAGTGGTCACGATCAGTGGCGATACAGAGATTTGTGTAGGAGAAAGCACAACATTGACAGCTAGTGGTGGCAGCAACTACACTTGGAGCAATGGATCCGCGACACCAAGCATAGAAGTAAGTCCAAGTGTGACGACAACATACAATGTGGTAGTAACAGATGGCAATGGCTGTAGATCTACCTCAAGTGTAACGGTGATCGTAAACCCATTACCAATAGCAGTCATCAGCGGAGACAACGAAATATGTATCGGAGACAATACGACAATAACAGCGAGTGGTGGCAATAGCTACTTATGGAGTACAGGAGCAACCACAGCAGTGATCAATGTAAGCCCATTGGTAACGACGCTATACAGTGTTACGGTCACCGATGGCAAAGGCTGTAGTGCAGTAGCGAGTACGAATGTAACGGTCAATCCATTACCGAATGCAGCAATCACAGGGGATCCGGAAATATGTGTAGGAGAGGAGACTACTTTATATGCATCAGGCGGTGCAAGTTATGTATGGAGCAATGGTGAGACGACCTATTGGATCGATGTGAATCCAGTGGTAACGACAACATACAGCGTGACCGTAACAGACGTGAATGGATGTAAAGCAAGCACAAGTACGACAGTAATCGTCAATCCACTACCAGTAGTAACGATCAGTGGCGATACAGAAATATGTGTAGGTGAAAGCACGACCTTAACAGCAAGTGGTGGCAGTAACTATAGTTGGAGCAATGGCGCTACGACAGCAAGCATAGAAGTGAGCCCAAGTGTGACGACAACATACAATGTAATAGTAACAGATGGCAATGGCTGTAGATCTACCTCAAGTGTAACGGTGATCGTAAACCCATTACCAATAGCAGTCATCAGCGGAGACAACGAAATATGTTTAGGCGAGAGTACGAATCTAGGCGTATTTGGTGGCAGTAGCTACGTATGGAGCAATGGCAGCACGACAGCAGCGATCAATGTAAG
>JBGSOH010000614.1:0-28056 GCA_041739205.1 Saprospiraceae bacterium | reverse complement strand
TATCACAAATTTATAACATGTGTCCATTTTTTATCCTATATTTGTATTTTATTATTTCAATACTTTTCGGAGTGGACTCAATATTTAATTATCTAAAGATTCACATTCATATGGAGAAAAAGATTATTATCACTGGTATTTTATACTTTGGATTTGCTATGGCAAGTGTTTGCGCACAGTTTGGAGTTAGAGCGGGTGTAAATGCGGCCAAACTATCACATTCGACCTTGGTAGATGGATCTCAAACTAAGTATAAAACGGGTATTGGAATTGGGATTTTTAGTGAGATTCCAGTATTTAGAAATTTTTCTATACAGCCTGAGATAAACTATATGCAACAAGGAACAAAAGAATCAGCTACATTTACATGGGGTACAATTGATGCTTTATCGAAGATCAATTATTTTCAGTTTCCTGTTTTTTTTAAATATATTTTTAAGAATGGGATATTTATACAAACAGGTCCTTATTTGGGAATTGGGTTAGGTAAGATTTTAAATAAATACTGTGTAGGTGTAGGTGTTGATTGTAATTTTATAGAAAATGAATTTAACACCAAAGGCAAAGATGGACCAAGAAGGTATGATCATGGTTTTCAGTTAGGAACTGGATTTAAACTGACAAAACACGTTTCTATCGATTTAAGATTAATAGTAGGGTTAAAAAATATTTACGTTAAGCCTTATGGTGGTGCTTTAAATTCAGGGATTAATATTAGTGGTAACTATTCCATTTAGACAGATCGTTTAAAAATTAATCCCTTAAATCAAATCCCATTTTCTATCCACCATAAAAGGTAGTTTTTCTCTATAAGCCATCATCTTTGGTTTGTCCAAATCATAGGTTATAAACGCTGGGCTATCTTCCATTTCTACGACAACGTCTCCATTATAATCGACTATCATAGATGCCCCTGGATAATGATACCCGTTATTGTCTTCGCCTGTTCGATTGACTCCAATGACGAAACATTGATTTTCTATGGCTCTAGCAATAAGCAATGATTTCCAGTGAGATACTCGCGCCTTAGGCCAATTGGCAGCATAAATAATGAGATCTACAGCTTGCTTATTAGTAGAAATATAAGGAAATCGAAGGTCA
Organism: Saprospiraceae bacterium; assembly: GCA_041739205.1. GTDB lineage: Bacteria > Bacteroidota > Bacteroidia > Chitinophagales > Saprospiraceae > OLB9. Next base: position 26,955 of record JBGSOH010000614.1, on the reverse strand, counting down.
TAACAAATGAGTGGTTGGATACTGAAATCGTTAATATCAAACGTTGTTTTATTGTTTCCAGCTTCGTAGTGCTTTGCTTCACCTGCTAATGAAAATAAATGAATTTTATCATATTTTGCAACCACACCTAGTGCATTTACAGCAATAAAGGTATTGAAAAATTGTCCATCTCTATATATTGGTATCGAACCTGCAATGATCATATCATATTCAGCGGACAAAGTGGATAACTTTTGTATCGTCTCATCTTGCCATTGTATATCTAGATGTTGAGGTGCCATCTCATATCCTGTATTGAACATTTCAGGCAAAACTAATAGATTTGTTTTTTCGGCAAGTGAAGCACAAACTTCTTCTATTTTTGAAAGATTGGCAGCAGGATCATGCCATGCCACATCAAATTGAAAGATACTTACTAACATATCATTTATATTAAACCATCAATCTATCTTCATCAAGATCCTATACTCCGCAGGAAGATAATTATTAATACGATTGCCAAGATTTTTTAACCAACCAATGCCAAGTCCATGATAAGTCGCAAGTACCCAAGATTTATGTGGAGAATCTACTTCGTTTAACTCTCGTTTCAGGTATTTTAATGCTTCGATTTTGGTTAGTTCCACCGTGGGAATGTCAATGGATCTGTCCAATGAAAGGGCCAGGCTATGGTCAGGTATAAAAACTGTTTTATTTAATGTGCCGAGTGTCGTGCCGCAATAAATCAACCTTAGATAATGACTTAGGATACGAGCATCTTCTTTGAATTCAGATGGAAACAAATGGATGTTGCCTACTTTATCCATTAGTAATTCTTTTTGTGCTAGATTGACCCAAGGCGCTACACTGGGTATTTGTTTTTTGTCAAGATCTACAATGTTTTTATCATCGATTCGCCACTTTGATGTATTGTTTGGTGATGTTTTTTGCAGTACTGCGGCAAAAAATCCTTCGCCATGTGTTTTATGTGGATGGAACTGATAACCTATTGCATTTTCCTTTTGAATTTCAGTGATTCCCCAAGTATTTTCTGATTCAATCTTGACTGAAGACATACCAAACTCTTTTATGCTGTAGTTGACATTATTTATATTTTCATCATCATTATAAGTGCAAGTAGAATATACTAAATGTCCACCATCCTTGAGCGTCGGCAAGATATCTGCTAATATTTTCTGTTGTCGGATAGCGCAGTTTCTCACGTTTTGAGGTGACCATTCTGTAATAGCGTTTGGATCTTTGCGAAACATTCCTTCTCCGGAGCAAGGCGCATCTACAAGTATGATGTCAAAATAATCTTCCAAAGCAGTAAAGTCTTTTGGATCATTATTGGTGACGACTACATTAGAATATCCTTCTTTGCTAAGGTTGTATTTTAGGGTGTACGCTCTGTTTTTGACGATTTCATTTGCGACAAGCAGACCTTCATGATTTAAAAATGCGGCAATCAGAGTCGACTTTCCACCTGGTGCAGCAGATAAATCTAAGATACGAATGTCTTTGTGTTGGCCAGCAATTTGTTGCAGTATGTGCCAAATAAACATCGATGATGCTTCTTGCACGTAGTATGCACCGGCATGAAAACTAGGATCTAACGTAAACACAGGACGTTCGTCGAGATAAGTTCCTAATGGGCACCATAATACTTTTTTACCTTCAAATGGTACCGATGTTTTATTTGGATTGACACGAATAGAAGTAGGAGCTTGCAGATCAAGTGCCGCTAATAAGGCAAGTAAATCTTCATCTGAAAATTTGGGTTCAAGTGATTGAATAAATGAATCAGGAAGTAACATTAGTTTGCCTTTAAATTTTCATTCTTGAATACCGAAGCTTGTAAAATTCCACTCAATAAAATGACGCCAATACAACCAATTCCATTCAACCATAAATATCCAACCAAGTCAAGTTTGAATATCACAATGATCATAACCTCTATGATAATAGCACTTATGAATATAGCATTTGCTTTGATGTTTTTGAAATAAAATGCAACTAGGAAAATACCCAAAATCGTTCCGTAAAAGACTGAACCGATGATATTTACAAACTGAATTAGGTTCTCAAATAAGGTGCCAAAACATGCAAATCCTATCGCAATCGCTCCCCATAAAATGGTAAAAAGCTTGGAAGACAAAACGTAATGTTGATCTGACTGACCAGGTTTTATGGTCCTTTTGTATATATCTATTGTGGTTGTCGTAGCCAAAGCATTGAGCTCTGATGCTGTAGAAGACATTGCGGCACTGAAGATGACAGCCAGTAACAAACCTATCAATCCTTGAGGCAAATATTTGAGAATAAAGCTGATAAAAACATAATCTTTATCATTGGTTTCTTCTTTGGGTAGGTGGGTGGAAATCAGCTCTTTTACATTTTCGCGAATGACCTTTTCATCAGCTAAAAAAGGTGTTAGTTCTGCTTTTAGTTGGATATTATTTTCGTTGATATTACCGTCTGACATATACTTTTGTAAAAGTGCATTTTTTTCTTCATACACTACATCATAAGCTGTTTCGTAAAGTATGACTTCTTGTTTAGCTTCTGTGGTCTTTAATTTCGTCAAAGTGCTTTCATTAAAAAACAAGGGTGGCTTGTTGTATTGATAAAACACAAAGACCATGACACCTACAAGCAAAATAAAAAACTGCATCGGTACTTTAAGTAAACCATTAAATACCAAACCCCATTGACTTTCTTTGACAGATCTTCCTGATAGATACCTTTGGACCTGTGACTGATCAGTGCCAAAATAGGATAAAGCTAGGAATAAACCACCCGTAATGCCCGACCAAAACGTGTATCTGCTTTCAGGATTAAAGGAAAAATCAAGTATGTTTAGTTTTTCTGATGCTCCTGCTATCGTCAGCGCATTACTAAAGTTGATATTTTCAGGAAGGGAAGACATAATTACATAAAAAGCCACAAACATACCCGACATGATGATAAACATCTGTTGTTTTTGAGTAACATTGACTGCTTTGGTACCACCACTTACGGTATAAATGACCACGATACTCCCAAGTATGAAATTGAGTAAATTCAGATTCCAACCCAAGATCGTGGACAATATGATAGCTGGAGCGTAAATGGTAATTCCAGCGGCAAGACCGCGTTGTATCAAAAATAATCCTGCTGTGAGAGACCTAGTTTTTAAATCAAAACGTTGTTCTAGAAACTCATAAGCGGTATAAACTTTTAGTTTATGGTAGATTGGTACAAAGGTCACACAAATGATAATCATGGCCAATGGGAGACCAAAATAAAACTGAACAAAGCCCATTCCATCATGAAAAGCCTGTCCCGGTGTAGACATAAAAGTGATGGCACTTGCCTGAGTCGCCATAACAGATAGACCTACCGTCCACCATTTTGCTTCATTGTCTCCTCTTAGATAGGAATCCATATTCTGAGCGCCGCGAGTTTTCCATGTACCATAAATGACAATAAATGCCAAGGTACCTATCAATATTATCCAGTCTATATGGCTCATAAAGGTCTGTTTTTGAGTGGCTTTAATTCCAGATTTTCATGATGAAATAAAATCCTAGAATATAAATTACATTCAAGACGATAATTAGTGTGTAGGCATGATTCCACCTACCAGGGTTACTATTATGGTTTGACATCTTTCCCGATTGAAATCATATTTGCAAATAGTCTAAATGCACCCGAAACACCCGCAGGCAGCTCTCTGAAAAAAGACAAACCTGAGTAAATGTAATGACCTTCTCCATGTTTGGCTACTAAGATAAGACCATCATTAGGTTTTTCTCCTGGGTCATTTGACGATAGGATAGGGGTGTAATTAGTATCCCATTCATTTGGGAAATATAAACCTCGCTCTTGTACCCAACCTTCAAAATCTTTTGCCGTAATTTTATTGGGTGAGTTTAGTATTTCATGTTGTGGACTGAGAAAACGAACTTCAGCTTCTTCTACAGAAACTCTATTTCTGGATAATGTCATTGGATATGGTCCTAGGTCTTTGGTCACAAGGCCATTTGCAGTGTTGTATTGCACGATGACTGTGCCGCCCTCTTCTACATATTTTATGATCTCAGATTGTTTGAATTTTAATGCATCTAAGGTGTTGTAAGCTCTCACTCCTAGTATCAATGCATCATACGTTTTGAGCGTATTTGATGATACTCCATTAGCATCTATCATATCTACTTGATAGCCTATTTGTCTTAGACTTGCGGGTATTTCATCTCCTGCACCCATAACATAGGCAATTCTTTTTCCACGTGTCTCTATATCAATTCTAGACAGTTTTGACTCCGCTTGTTGTACCACAGTCTGGAAAGGAATGTGGTCGTAATCTATATCAATAATCTGATTGGTAAACACCACATTATTTGACTGTATTTCTGGATGAATATAAATTTCTTGTCCTTTGGATGGTGGTGTAATAGAGAAGGTAAAGTCTTTGCTCTCGCCTTTTTGGCCTATTGTAAAAGAGATATTTTCTGGGTTAGATTTCCATCCTTTTGGTAATGGAATGGATAATTCACCACTTTGTTCTTTTGCCCAAGCGTGTACTGTAAGTACAATTTCTCTTGGTTCATTACTATTGAAAATGTAAACGGGTTCTTTTACTTTTACGGTTAGTCTTGGCACGATCTCAAGTGGGCGGAATGTCTCGCCATTTTCAGGACTGTTAAATTTGTTTACTATATCTTTTTCGTAGTCGATGCCCACACCATTGATGTTGAGTTTGAAAACAACTTTTAGTGACCGTTGTGTCTCCGGATTTCCTATGATGGCTTGATCTTCTACATTGTAAAGACCAAGACTACCTTTTTTAGTCAACCAATAAGGTGCTGTCAAAGCTGTGTTTTCAGGGATAACAGAAGCTTTTGTCCACTTAAATATTTCATTGTTTATCAATAATAAATCTGTTGTGGTATCAATCGAAATTCCTTTACCTTGTACTGCGACCAGTTTTATATCAGCATTCAATCTATTGATGGCTTCTAAATCAATATTTAGTACTTCTCCACTAGTGGCTTTATGTGCATTTGTTTTTGCTTCTAGATATAATCCACTACAAGCAGCAATTAGGTTTTTAACTTCTTTGGATTTGATTTCTTTCCAGAAAGTATCTTTGGTATTTTGTATAGCAGTGTATATTTTTACCAAGTACGGTACTGATTTAGAAGGATCTTTGAAGTCGAAGTTTTTGACAACATCTTCTACCATTACCTGAATACCCTCACCACCTGCAACTCTAGACCAAGTCGTATTGATACCTTCGAAAATGTCTGATTTATTAGGTGGCAAATCTCCTTTTAATAGTTCCAAATATTCTAATTGCATCCCTCTAGTACCTGTAGATCCGAATCCTTGACACTTGTGTTTACTCCTTGATTCTGCTGCTATTTCAGTATTTGACTTACCGAGTAATGGGAAATATACACCTACATCCATACTCATCAAGGTAGACTTGTCTGCTTTTTTAAATTTATCTTCACTACCATAAAACCACCATGATGTATTAAAAAACAGTCTTTTGGGTTGCCAAACATCTACATATTTTAGTTGGTTCGGGTAAGCTGTCTTATCATTTCCTTTATCAAATAATTCAAATGCCAATTGTGCTGAAGCAGTGTGATGTCCATGTGTAGAACCTGATGTACGATGGTCAAATCGATTGATAATGACATCAGGTCTCATTTTTCGAATCGCCCATACAACATCTGCTTTTACCTGTTCCGTGTCCCATATTTTGATGGTTTCTTCTGCATTCTTGGAATATCCGAAATCATTTGCCCTACTAAACATTTGGTTTCCATTATCAACCGACCTTGCCATGAGCAGTTCTTGGGTTCTCATGACGCCTAGTAATTCACTTATTTCGGTTCCTATTAGATTTTGACCGCCATCACCACGAGTTAAAGAAAGGTAAGTAGTCAAAGCTTTTTTTTCATTGGCAAGATATGATATCAATCTTGTGTTTTCATCATCAGGGTGTGCAGCTACATATAAAACTGAACCCAGAAACCCAAGTTTTTCAAGATCTTGATAGATTTCTCCCGAAGTCATCTTTTTAGGAGCTTGGGCGGATAGATTTTTAGATGATATAGTAAGGAGCTGTCCTGTAACTAATAATATATATAGTAAATATCTAATGTTTTGATGGTTTTTAGAAAGCATAAATTGGAATTGTTGAGATAATATATTTTAAGTATAAAATTGTTTGAAAATAAATAGATAAAATCGGACCTTTGCCTTGCATCAAAATAGATACGAATGCTTATTTTGTTATTAACGGTGGTCATTTTTGTTGTATCTGCTTTCTATGTTTTTTATCAAACAAAAATAGCAAAAAGATAATTACTCACCACAATTAGACATGTGCTTCTGGCATTTTGCAATCTTCTTCAGGTTTTTTACCACACACCGAACATTCACCCAACTGATTTTTCAACATTGGATTGTTGCTAGCACATGATCCCCTGAATTCTTGCCCTGTGAATAACTGTCTCAAATTTATCAATAAAAAAGAAACACCAAAGATTCCGAATATTATTAAAAGTATATAAATAAATTCTTGCATTTGTATTGAATTGTATATATCGTAACAAAGGTAATTTTATTATTGTTTTAAATACTAGTGGCTTAAAGAAATTTATTCCCCCGTCTAAGTTGATTTTTCTTCACTCAATGAATTACCTTTGCCCAATAAAGTAATTAGCAAGTTAAATCATACAGACATAAATAAGAATTACTTTTTTAAAATAAAATCATTTTTATATCAAGTATATATGACCGAAATTAAACAAGCCAAGCTCGATGCTTTTTCTAGATTGCTAGATATTATGGATGATTTGCGCGCCAAATGTCCGTGGGATATGAAACAAACAATGGATACATTACGGATTCTGACCATAGAAGAGACTTATGAACTATCTGATGCCATCATACAAAATAATATGTCTGATGTCAAAGAAGAACTAGGTGATTTGATGTTGCACCTAGTCTTTTACGCCAAAATTGCTGAAGAAAAACAAGACTTTACCATGGCTGACTCGCTTCATGCAGTTTGTGATAAACTCATCAAAAGGCATCCACATATTTATGGCGATGTGAAGGTGGATAACGAAGAAGATGTCAAACGGAATTGGGAGCAAATAAAACTAAGTGAAGGTAAAAAATCTGTGCTTTCAGGTGTGCCATCTGGACTTCCCGCCATGGTCAAAGCATACCGCATGCAAGAAAAAACTGCACAAGTAGGATTCGAATGGTCACATATAGATGATGTGTGGTCAAAAGTGGAAGAAGAAATCAACGAATTTAAGGAAGTAGCCAAAACAGATGATTTGGCCAAAAAGGAAGATGAATTTGGAGATATCCTCTTTTCACTGATCAATTATGCAAGGTTTGCAGGGATAAATCCAGAAACAGCTTTAGAAAAAGTAAATCTAAAGTTTAAATCTAGATTTGAATACATCGAAAAAAATGCACCAAAGTCTATGGAAGACATGACACTCGATGAGATGGATGCCTTGTGGAATGAAGCGAAAGTTCTACTTTAGTGGGAATCAAATAATATGGTATCGCAGCAGTTTTACTTGTGATGCAATAGTGTTATTGTGACAATAGGTTTATGATTTTTTTATAAATTGAATAATATTCGTTAAAAAAACTCAATACTCCGATAACTTTTGATAAAAACATTATAAAATAATATATATGTAAAAAGTAAATGCGTAAATTGGCCCTTGAGCCAACCTGTAATCAAACTCTCTTACCAAAATGATTACACAAGACGCATTTACCTCAGGCAAAAGCCTTATGGGAGCAATATTAGAAAAAATGGTTGGTATCAACAAATGGCAGAAAGTATTTTTTATAGAAGTAACGATGTTATTTCTAACCATCAAGGGCAAAATAAATTTTACCCAGATGGGAAGATATAGTTCGTCCCCCGAAGTTAGATTTCGCAATATGTTCAAGAGAGTATTTGATTTTGCATCTTTCAATTCGACGTTTATTACTATGCATTGTAGTGATGAATTATTGATTGGATTTGATCCGTCGTATATTTCAAAGAGTGGTAAATACACGCCCAACATAGGTTATTTTTACTCTGGTGTAGCAGGAATGATTAAGCGAGGTATGGAATTTGGATGTTTAGCCATCATTGATGTAAAACAAAACACAGCCTATCATCTTGAAGCCGTACAGACGCCACCTGTGAGGAAGAATGATGCAGAAACTGGTCTGATAAAACAATATTGCAAAATATTTACCGAAAGGATTAGTACAATAATGAAACACAGTAAAATACTGGTGGTAGATGGGTGGTTTAATAAGCAAAAATTTGTTGATGCCATGACCCATCTGGGATTAGAAGTCATCTGCAGATTACGACATGATGCAAATTTAAAGTATATCTACCATGGGCCGAAGAAGGAAGGTAGAGGTCGTCCAAAAAAATATTCCGGTAAGGTCGATCTCAGGAAAATAGATAAGCGTGTATTCAAAAAGTCATACCAGGATGAAGAAAAGGTCATATATCAAGCTGTGGTTTATGCAGTGAGTCTGAAGATAAATATTAAACTGGCATATACAGAATATATGAATGAGAAAGGCCAGGTTGCAAACACTATCCTTTATTACAGTACCAATATATCCCGAGAAGCAATAGACATAGTTAGATATTACAAAGCCAGATTTCAGATGGAATTTATATTCAGAGACGGCAAACAGTTTACCGGGTTGGACAACTGTCAGGCAAGGTCTGTGGAGAAAATCCACAATCATGTCAATTATGCCATGACAGCAGTCAATGTAGCAAAGGCAATTATTCGAAGGGATATAGAAAAAGATCAACCGACTAGCTGCTCAATTCAAGATATAAAAACAGAATTATTTAATCAATTTTTGCTCGAAAGAATATTTATCAACTATGATATCGACCCAGAGTTGCAAAAAAATAATGAACTAAAACGTAAAATATTAGATTTTGGTAAAGTAGCAGCTTAATTTTGTTATCGGAGTATTGCACATTTAGATATACATATAAATGTCGATCGGCTAATAAGACCAATACTCAAAAGAGATGAATTAAGATAAAAGGAACAGCACAATTAACATTATCAAAGACTATCTAATTGTTTATAAAATAAAGAATGATGAATATTATAATGCAGATCGCAAGTACTAACAATACTGCAATATGAATGTGTCGTTTGGGATAATTGCTAGTTTCAAGCTTGGATATCGTCTTATTTGTGTCTTTGTTTATTAACTTGTATAATGGCAAACCTTTTTCAAGTATAAAACTCAATTCAAATAATTCTTCACCAAGCATAAAACTGAATATTTTGTCATTTTTGACTGAAAAATCTATGCAGATTATAGCTTGATTAGAATAAATTAAAACGTGCCCAGATTTATCCCCATGGTACATGCTCAACTCATAGTCTATTCCTACTTTGTTTTTATAGATCCAGGAGTGTTGTGCCATATGGTCATGATGAATTATAAATACAATCTAATTCGACACTAAATTACTTATCCATCAAAGAAAATTTGAACATACTCTAAACATCGTATGTCAAAACTACTTTGCTAGTCTTAGGATGTGCTTGACAAGTCAGAATATATCCTGCAGCCACTTCATCATCGTCAAGTGCATAACAACTGTCCATTACTACTTCGCCTTCAGTTACTTTTGCCATACAGGTAGAGCATGCACCACTTGTACAAGAGTATGGGGGATCTTTCTTAATATCTACCAAGACATCAAGAATAGTTTTACCTTTGGGTACATTCACATCAAATGTTGCCCCCTTGAGTGTTACAGACACTGTTGCTTGTGTAATGACACCTGAGGCAGGTTCGCTTGATGACGATGCAGCAGTGAAGTATTCTTTGTGGATACTTTTTTTGTCTATATGTTTATTTAATAATAAGGACTCTATCTTTTCTATAAAATCACCAGGACCACAAATGTAATATTGTTGTTCACTATTTTTTGGTGAGTAATCTTTTAAAAAATCTTCTACAACTGGTGCTCCGATCCGTCCTTGGGCTCCTTTCCAGTCAATGGTTTTTTTTGCAAATAAACCACCAATACCACCAGCTTTTTTCTCTAATGGTTTGCTTAATACATAAGTGACAAATAATTGGTCTTGATATTTTGAAGCCAAAGCATCTAGTGCAGACTTAAATATAATATTGTTTTCATCTCTACTACCATAAAGTAGGTAACAAGTACTTCTAGGTTCTTCTTCTAGCAAAGTTTGAATCATAGACATCACAGGAGTGATACCACTTCCTGCTGCTACAAAGTAATGATCTCTTGATTTAAGATGGTCCGTTTTTACTACAAAATGCCCCTCAGGAGTCATGACGTCCAGCACATCTCCGACTTTTGCCTTTTCATTGAGGTAAGTAGACATAACGCCACGACTCACTTTTTTGACAGTAACACCTATTTTTGGTAAACCAGAGACTGTACAAATAGAATAGGCTCTACGACATTCCTGACCATTTATTGTTGTTTTAAGGGTAAGATATTGCCCTGCCGTAAATTGAAATTCTGTAGCTAAATTGCTCGGTATTTCAAAATAAATTGTTTTTGCATCAGCAGTTTCGGAGACTATTTCGTTTATTTTTAGAGAATGAAAATTCATTTTTATACTTTTGTTACTTTATTGGATATTTGTAATACTATTTAAGCGTGCGAAATTAAACATTTCTAAGCAATTGGTAAGGTGTGGTGCTTCTATAAATAATATTATTAATATGCCGTTCTGATTTAATATATTGATATTTAATAATTTAGATAAATATTTGTTTATATGTCTTTAAAACTGTCCATAATCATTCCTGCCTATAATGAAGGGAAAACCATTCAAACAATTTTAGAAAAAGTAAGATCCGTTGAATTGATAGGACAGACGACAAAAGAAATAATTGTAGTCAACGATTGTTCAAAAGACGAAACAGAAAAAAAAGTTTTTGAATATAAAGAACTTCATCCCAACATAGAAATTTCATATTATAAACATGAAGTTAATAGGGGAAAGGGTGCCGCACTTCATACAGGAATCAAGGAAGCCAAAGGCGATTTAGTCATCATACAAGATGCAGATCTTGAGTACGATCCGAATGAGTTTAATTTATTGCTCAAGCCAATTTTAGATGGATTTGCGGATGTAGTATATGGCTCTAGATTTATGGGAGGCAGGCCGCATAGAATATTATTTTACTGGCATTCTATAGGAAATAAAGTATTGACAGCTTTTTCTAATATGCTTACCAATCTCAACCTTACTGACATGGAGACTTGTTATAAAATGTGGAAATCAGACATCATAAAAAATGTAAAGCTAAAGGAAAATAGATTTGGTTTTGAGCCTGAAGTTACTGCTAGAATTGCCAGAATTCCGAATATTAAAATATATGAAGTAGGTATTTCATATTACGGAAGGACATACGCAGAAGGGAAAAAAATAAATTGGAAAGACGGATTTAGAGCAATTTATTGCATTTTAAAATATAATATTTGGGCTAGGTAATCAAAAGTGGAGCAATATGTTAAGAAAAATTTCTTATAGTACATTTAAAATAATTTTTACATAGCTTTACATTATATAAACAATAAAATATAAATGATTCTAGCCATTGATATCGGAAATTCAAACATTGTACTAGGACTCTGTCATGAAGACAAATGGAGCAATACATTTAGATATGAAACGAAGGAAGCACAACCAGAGTTTTATTATGAGAACGCACTAAGAAATATTCTCTTAGAATGGGGTATTTCGTCATCTGATATTCTAGGTATTGTCATCAGTAGTGTTGTGCCGGATCTGAATCAAAGTATCAGGGAAGCAGTGGTAAATGTCACAGGTAAGGAAGCTCTTTTCTTAGGTAATGATGTTTATAGAAGTATACATTTTCAGGTGCCGCATCCGTATGAAATTGGTTCAGATATTGTTTCTAACGCTTACGGAGCCTTGTGTTTGTATGATGACCATTGCATCATTGTGGATTTCGGTACAGCATTGACATTTACAATTTTAGATAAAAATGAAGGTATAAAAGGTGTATCCATTGTACCGGGACTGAAAACAGCTATTCAATCTCTATCTACAAATACTGCATTATTACCAGTAGTTCCACTAGCACTACCTTCGTCTGCTATTGGTCATGATACCGTTTCCGCTATACAAAGTGGTGTGTTGTGGGGATATGTTGGATTGGTCACAGAACTATTGAGAAAAATAAAATCTGAACTTCCATACGAGCACAAAGTCATAGCAACGGGTGGACTTTCTGATATACTACAGCCATTAGCAAATCAATTTGACCAAGTAAACAAAAATCTTACCTTAGACGGTATGAGATTTTTGTACGAATTATACGTAAAAAAATAAAAGACATTAGTATGCTTTCAAATAATGATATCCTGAAAAAACTTCGCGTAGCTCTTCAGTTAAGAGATGAAGATATCCTAGAGATACTAAACCTCGTGGATTTTAAAATAACAAAAGGAGCTTTAAATGATCTATTTAGAAAAGATGATCATCCTAATTATGTGGAAGCTGGCGACCAAATATTAAGAAATTTTCTGAATGGTCTCGTCATTTATAAAAGAGGAAAACCTAGTGAAGGGAAACCTGCTGAACCATCAAAAAAATAGTGCTTTTTGATAAAATTCGTTATCAAAAAGCACTATAATACAAATTTATGCAGGCCATTTGATGGTTTCACCATCTTCTTCTACATCAGGAAGGATCTGAATCTCGATCGCTTCACCGTCAGCAAACCATATCATAAAACCTAAATCTTCAGATTCTAAAAGCTCCAAATTTGGATTTTCATCATCTGATAGATCTTCTTCGTTAGATATCTCTATACCTTTTTCTGTAAAAAATGCAAGCACTTCTTCTTTGCTCAAACCAATCAATGATTTGCCATTTAAGGTAAAAAATGGATCACTCACTGCGATAGACACCAATCTCCAATCGTAATCAGCATCAAAAACGATCGAAAATTCATTTTCGTCGTAATGCCATGACTCAAGTTCATCATTTACTTCTTCTTCAAAACCAGGTAAATTTTCGATTTCATCAGGTTTTCCGAGTAACTTTTTTGCTTCATCACGGGTCATACCGAATTTTAAGTCTCCAAGACCTACCCCAAATATGATTTCTTTAATTTGATTTTTCATCTACTATATTTATTTGTTTTTAATGCTAATAAGTTATCAACTACTGGTTCTGAAAAAAATATTTCTAAAATAAGTTATGATCATTTTTACCGACCATTTTATCTTAAAGCATTGATAATTATGGCACAAGGTAAGGAGATAATTATGATCAAAAATATTTTTACGTAAAAAGGTAAGATTTTATTGAAAAAACTACGATATTATTATAATTTTGGAACAAATTAATCATTTATGGCGGCATTATGGGGATTTGACCTTGGAGGTACAAAAATAGAAGGAATCATCATTGACTCGGAGACGAATCAAATTATTTCAAGGCTTAGAATTCCAACCGAAGGAGACAAAGGGTATGATCATGTAATCGTACAAATCTGTAAATTGATCACTTTGCTAGAAACAGAAAGTGGATTAAAACCAACAAAAATTGGACTTGGTACACCTGGTACAATGGACCCAATATTAAATGTCATGAAAAACTGTAATACGACAGCACTTAACGGTAAAAATCTAAAAGCAGACCTAGAGAGTGTGGTGGGCATACCATTTAATATGAGCAATGATGCCAACTGTTTTGCGATAGCAGAAACCAAAATGGGCGTTATCAGCAAAGATATGCCTGATGCTTCTGTTGTTTTTGGTGTGATCTTAGGGACCGGAGTTGGTGGTGGCTTGGTCGTAAATGGTAAAGTGATAGGTGGTAGACAAGGTATCGGTGGCGAATGGGGACATAATTTTTTGGATGAGTCTGGAGGACAATGTTATTGTGGTAAAACTGGATGCGTAGAGACTATATTTTCTGGTCCGGCTCTCGAAAGGTATTATCACTCAATCAGTGGAAGCAAACAAAGACTCAAAGAAATTGTCGAAGCATATCATTTAGGACAAGACACGTATGCTGTAGAGACTATGCAAAGACTATTTCATTATTTCGGCAAAGCAATGGCTGTAGTAATAAATATTGTCGATCCAGATGCTATTGTCATAGGTGGTGGAGTTGGTAATATTAATGAAATCTATACATTAGGAGTAGACGAAGTTAAAAAACATGTTTTTAACCATAGATTAGATACAAAGTTTTACAAACCATTGTTAGGCGATAGTGCAGGTGTGTTTGGTGCAGCATTTTTATAGCTAAAGTTTCGTTAAAAAATCTAATTTTTTGTTTTGATAAAACAAGACTAGAAAGAAAACGTTATTTTTGTCACGATATAAATCAAAGATAGCAGATTTTGAAGACCATTTTAATAATATTGAGTTTTATGATTCCTTTAGGTTGGCCAGAAGGTCATCCTGATGAGATCGTACAATCTCAAATTATAGAATCAGTAAATAAAGTCAGAGAAAAAGGTTGTTATTGTGGTAGGAAATATATGCCACCTGCAGAAAAAGTCAAATGGAATGATGTACTTTATAAAAGTGCATACTCCCATGCTAATGAAATGAAGGAACACAATTTTTTTGCACATTTTTCTAAAGAAGGGTTAGATATTGGGGCTAGACTTGATAGGTCGGGTTATAATTGGCTTGTAGCCGGTGAAAACTTGGGTGAAGGCCAGAAATCCTTTGATGAAGTGCTAAATGATTGGATAAAAAGCTATTCACATTGTGTCATGCTCATGAATCCTAAAGTAAACGAAATGGCTGTTGCTAAAGTTGATAAGTATTGGGTGCAGCATTTTGGCAAACAAATGCCACCGAAAAAAGGAAAATAAGCTATTATCATTTCCACTTTTCAATATTTATTCAAAAGATATCAGTATTTGATTTTTGTCTACGGTATTACCTTTAACGGCAGTTATGGATTTTATTACACCACTTCCAGGTGATTTTAGGATGTTTTCCATCTTCATTGCTTCTAAACTTAGCAATTTATCACCTTCATTTACTTCTTGACCTTCTGTTACAAAAATATTTACTACCAATCCTGGCATAGGAGACTTTATTTCTTTCACAGAATGTTTTTGAGATTTTAAGAATCCCAAGTCATCTATCAATCTGTCGATTTTTTCTTTTACTTTTACTTGATAATCAAAACCTGAGACATTGATGGTATAGGTTTTGGTCTTTGGTTGGTAGCTTTTGACGCGTGCTTGATATTTTTTATTATTCAGCATTACGCTCCAGGTATCTCCTTCTTGATGCAAGATTTGGAAATTTTTTGTGTGTAAAGCTTCATCTGTATAACTACTGAATTTATCTACTTCAAATACGGTGTTGTCATTATTGTTCATGGTAAATTATTATGGTTTTTCGTCTGCTATTTTCAGCATAAACGTTGTCTCAAAAATAGTAAATAATACATATATGAGCAGAAAAGGAAGGACAAATTTTCCATCTATGGGTTTAAATATTTCTCTATAACCTAGTAACAATACGATGGACATGACCATTCTGACGATCATATTTATTAAGGTATATGAAATAAATAATTGTTTGTTGGTGCTTTTGACACTTATTTTAAGTGCTATGAATAGTCCAATACTAAGTAAGGTAAATAAAACCACTGTCATTACACTCAGTAGAATCGTATCCGCTTGGCTTTCAAAACTGTGAACAAATACAAGAACCAATACAAGACATGCTAAAAAAATTAACAAGTTTCTCACAAATATGGAATACTCACTCATTTAGGCTTCATTAGGTCCACAACCAATTTGTACATATATGCTCCAAATAAGAGCAATACTAAAATCATAGTAGCAATAGGGACTTTAAGTCCAAAATAGGTATCAATGTAATTACCCAAATATATGCCAACAAAAATTACAAATGCTAATTGGAATGCAAGTCCAGAGTACTTCAGATAGACATTTACTTTTTTTATATTTTTTTCGTTAGGTTCTGACATTACTCCTTAGACTAGCCGCCTACTTTATTCAAAGTCTCTTTTTGAACCAAAGATTTGAGTTTTTGGCCCGACATACTACATGTCACATTAAAGATTGCACCAGTCTGTACCATGATTTTGTCTGTTACTATATCACCATTAACAATTCCAGTTTCTTTGACACTAAGTAATTCTTTGACAGAAATGTTACCAGTGAACGAACCTTCAATAATTGCATTAATACATGAAACATCACCCTCTACTTTTCCTTGTGGTCCTATAATGACACGACCTTTACAGTCTAATTTGCCTGTAAGAGACCCATCTATTCTAATATCGTTAGACGCAATAATCTCTCCATTTATGCTAGTACCTTCTACAATACTATTACTGACATTCGTAGATGGTTGCGAGCCATTGGAGACATTTTGTTTTTCACTTTTATTTCCAAACATTACTTTACTGTTTTAATTTTTGATTATTGGGGATAATCACTCATTATAAAATTTACCTGAATATGATATGTTTTGCCTGGAAGGTCAATATAATTATACCTAAAACATGATGAACACATTAATTATACTTTAACAATCTTATTTAAACGACAGTGTATATTAAAATCAAATCTTAAGTTATGCTATTTGTTATTTAGATGTATAAAAGATTTAGAATCGTGGACAGTAAACACCTCTACTTTCAGGACCACAAATGTTGTAAATCAAAGAAAACTCAAATGCTCCGTTTGCAGGTGATGCTTGACGAAGACCTGAAACGTTGATATCATAACTAAATCCAATACCAAATTGCTCATAATTAAATCTACTAGAAAGAATGACAGCATCAGAATGAAGTCCACCTTCTACTTTGTTACCTACTCTATACCATGCACCTACCTCAAAAGATTGATTGGTGGTTCTTGATGGTCCCATAGCAAATCTGAAGTTTGTACCAGCATTTAAAGATCTGTGTGGACCCTGAGCCATATAAACTCCGAAAGGCAACATAGATATTTTTCTTGCTATTTCAAACTGTAATCCAGCATGAAGAGTGTATCTGC
Source organism: Saprospiraceae bacterium (assembly GCA_041739205.1). Taxonomy (GTDB): domain Bacteria; phylum Bacteroidota; class Bacteroidia; order Chitinophagales; family Saprospiraceae; genus OLB9. The sequence continues at coordinate 9,873 of JBGSOH010000614.1, read as the reverse complement.
TATATAAATTAACATCATCTCCCAAGAAAGTTACATTAGGTCTGTTTAAGTGGTGTAAAGCAGCACCAAAATACCAATTGGTATTATTGTCTATAATGCTAAACCATAACAATCCCGCAGAAATATCTGCATATAAAAAATCAAAGTCAGTAAAATTTGGCTCATTGTTTGACAATGTTTTGTCAAATCCTTCTGAAGTAATTTGCGAAGGCCATCTTAGATCGGTATCACTTATACTTCTAGATGACAAGCCAGCATCAGCACCAATTACCAAATAACTTGCTTTTTTTCTATATCCAGCCATTTTTTTGCTATATGACAAAGAAACTCTACCCTGAGTAGTACCAAATCTAGACTCTCCTGCTACATCACCCCAAAGTGATCCACCAATACCGAAATAATCTTCTCTTCCTACGGGAATTTTCTGGTCATAAGACACAGAGTAAGTATTGTAAGCATTTGCTGTCAAAACTGCAGCCCATTGATTCCTGTAATTTGCCACCATCCTGGTCTTACAATTCATTACTCCTGTCAAAGCTGGATTTAGATTCAGCGGTGACATATAAAACTGAGTAAAGTGGATATCTTGTGCATTTAATGCAAGAGAAGATAACAACAATAAGACAACACTAATCTTTGAAACTAACCTGTTCATATTAAATTTTTAATTAAATTGTGCTTTAAAAAGCTGCATTTATATTGCAAATGGAAGGTTAAAAATAGATATAAATTTTAAACCAACGTACAAACTAAAGAAAAAAAAATAATTTTTCTTCAATTTTTAATATTTAGATTGACACTTGCTTACTCTTTCCTCCATACTTATCTATCAAGATATTATCGTATTTATCGCTTGTATGAAGGAGATGTGTAAATAATGTAAAAACCGTCTCTACATTAATAAATTGGTCGTATATCAACAATGACAAAATAATGTCGTTGTTCCTGATAGAAAAGGTGAGACCATCTAAAATATAATTCTGTTTTAATAAGAATTCATATATTACTGAAACATTATTTTCAGGTAACTCACACATATAAACATCACCTACTAATAAACCCGTTTTCTCATAATATGAGATACAGACATCAATACTGCCTTTTTTGATACACCAATTGTTAGGACCCTTCCTCGTTAGTGAAACATCGTACCCTAAACGTCCAATTAATGATTCGACAGTTATGCAAATACCATTCGGTTCATATGCTTTTATGTCAGATATTTTTCGAATTTCTACGCCACACAAGGAACAATTACTTTTTGGGTCATCATCTACCTCAAAACTTATCTTTTTACATGATGTACACCGAACTCCTTTCAGACCTTTCCCTTCTTTATATTCTTTAATATAAGAAGAAAGAAAAAAACTAGGCAATGCATGACCTACATTTTTTTCTTTATGAATATTAAATGTGTTAATCCCAATAATCATGCCATCAGGTCCAAATACCGGACCTCCATTATTGACAGGGTTCATGTTGATATCGTGTAATATATAGTGGATATCGTCATTTAGATAATGAATGTCAAATATTTTACCTTTTGTCACATTTTTATTTTGAACCTCAATCAACATCACTTCGTCACCTTTTTTGATGACATCTAAAGTGGACAACTCCATAGAAGGCATCTCTTGTGCCGATGGTGGACTTATGAATGCAATATCATTAATCGTATCTAAATGTAACACGGCTACCATTTGTTTCTCGAATGTAGCACCTGATATGACCACTTGTTTGTTGCCACGTACTATATGTTCATTCGTTACAATGAGGTCAAATGATTTTAAATAAAATCCTGTACCTGTGCTGTATGGTGTTGCGATCTGCACGATAATGTCAGCACAGTTATTTATAAAAGGCATTTTGTTATTATTCATAGCTTAAACATGATAAGTCGTTTTTTGAATCATGACAAAAAAGCTTTTATAAAATTGGCAAGTTTTACTGAAATCTAGTGTCTTCAATGGGACAGATAGATTAGGAAACTCAATTTGGTGTGTTGTTACAATGTTTTTAAGTGCAGTTAAGATAGCTTTTTTATCTAAATGATCATCTTTTAAAAACTGCTGTTGATAACCTAATTCAACAAAAAAACCTGACTCTACGATACGATAATATAATTGTAATAAATCTTTGGATGGTGCAGGTAGTGAATAAGAATAAAGTGAGAATCCTGCTAAATATCCACATATTGCTTGTGCATACGCTTCATAGCCTTGCTCTGCATACCAATCAAAATCATCCATTTGCGCCTCTATGATATCAGCTAATCGTTGATGAGCTTCTGGCATAGAAGTACCAAAGGTAGAATTGACTTCATAGAGTTCTTTACTAAATGTTTCGTAAGACATCTCATCTAGTTCTTTTATTCGAGCATAAATGATCTCGTTTTTGTTGTGGACATTTGTAATATTATCTTTAAAATATAGATCATGACAATCTTTTATGCATTCCATTATCGTACCTTCCGGCTTCAGAAGGTAATCTATTTTGTATAACAGGTTCAGTAAAAAGTAAGATAGTCCGCCAGGATATTGTATTTTGTCAAGATTGTTACTTTCGACTTCTGTCACTACAGTTTTAATCCAATTTTTAAAAAACTTAAACTTCAGCTTTTTTTCTGATTCATCTATTTTGCGAATATGGTCATAATCTACGGGGAAAACATCATCAAATTTTGCCATTAAGACATCATCCTTTCTGTCTGCTTCTGTAGCTAATTCTTTGAGTGCTTGATATATTTTGTGTGGTGAACCATCTTCTACAAAGGTATCAAAGACGAGACAAATACAGCTTTCATCATTGATAGCGTATTTTGTATATTTGAGATTAAAGTTTTCTTCTAGAAGTTGTTCCATAAGTTCAATATTTGGAACTTCGTATCTTACGATTCTTGCTTCAGCTTTAAATTGGGTAAAATTGGCTTCTCCATTTATAATTTTCGAACCTTGATAAATTTTAAATACAATTTTGCCAGGGAGAAGCGTGTAGGAGACATTTTTTTGCTCACCATGTGTCAAAAACTGCAAAAACTCCTTGTATGATAAAATATATTTTTCATTGTCAAAATATTCGATCGCTTTATCCCAATTTTTATACTTCTCTTCTTCTTTATAGGAGTCGGTATATCGCCCAAACTGAATGTCAGGATCTTTTAAATTTCCATTACGATTGAATATTTTCGAAAAAAAACTCACTTTTACATTTTGGTTTTACAACAAGACATCATGGATTTCCGAACAGCATTACAGATTGCACCTACATCTATTCAGATTTCACATCAAGATAGTATCTTGTTGCTAGGGTCTTGTTTCTCACAGAACATCGGCGAGAGATTGCAAAAATATAAATTTAATTGTATTTCTAATCCTTTTGGTACAATCTTCAATCCGATATCTATTTCCAAACTTGTGGGTTATGCTTGTAAAAATCAGCCTTTAAAAGAAGATGAACTCATAATGTCACAAGGAGTCTATGTGCATCCTGACTTTCACAGCATGCTTTCTGACGTAAATGCTCAAGTAGCTTTAGAAAAAATAAATCACGCTATAGAATCGACACATCATTATATAATGAAGTGTACACATCTTTTTTTTACCTTAGGAACTGCCATAGCTTACAAAATGAATACTACAGGTCAAATAGTAGCAAACTGTCATAAGTTACCTTCATCATACTTTCAGAAAGTAGATATTAGTATAAGTGATGGTCAAGAAGCACTAGAAAAAATGATCACCCAAATTAGAGGGATTAATCCCAATGTACACATCGTTTTTACAGTAAGTCCTGTGAGACATATCAAAGATGGTATCATAGAAAATACCAAAAGTAAAGCTAGATTACTGTGCATGATAGACATTATAAATCAACATGATGAAGGTGTAAGTTATTTCCCAGCATACGATATTATGATGGACGATCTACGGGATTACAGATTTTATGAAGCGGATATGATACATCCAAATGCAGTTGCTATTGATTACATTTGGGAAAAGTTTAATGGTCATTATTTCACTAATGAAACCATATCACTGAATAAACAAATCCATAAAATCCAACTGGCTAGCCATCATCGTCCTTTTAATCCACAAAGTGAACAACATCAATCGTTTGTGAGACAGACATTATCGGAAATAGATGCAATCAAAGATAAATATGAATTGTTGGATTTTGAATTGGAAATGGAGATGTTGAAATATTAGACCAAAGTATCAACTAACTAATTATAAAAATAAAATTTAAGTGAAAGACTTAAATAAAATCCTACACTTAAAATATTTAGAATTATTGTGATCCTACAAATAATGACTTAAGAAATGTTTTTATAGGTGTAAAATTATGGTAAATAAATAAAGTCAACACAAAAAGATTAATTAATAACCCAATGTAAATGGCATAACTAAAATTTCCATTTTCATATAATTTCTGAGTAGAACCAATAAAAATTGCAACATTGCCCGTTAAAAACATAAACAATAAAAATCTATTATACTTTACCATGATCAAAATATTTTAGAATTACAAAAATAAGCTTCCAATCTCTATTTTACAAAATTTTCGATGGTTTTTGACTGTTTTTGAATTTAATCGAGTAATCCTACCCATTCATATCAACCTATTCACTTCCCCATTATTTCCTACATGGACCAATCCGGGTGTTTTCCCTACTTCTAAACTTCCTAATCTGTCATCGTAGCCTAAAGCTTGAGCGCCATTGATCGTAGCCCACCGAATGAGTATCTCTAATGGTACATACGAAGCATATTTTCTGATGGTCTTGACTTCTTCCCATATAGACAGTTGCCAGTTGGAAGTGAGACTATCCGTACCTAATGTTACCTTGGTGTCCGTGTCTAAGAAAACAGCATAATCGGGCATTCTATTTTCGATATAAAGATTTGCATTGGGACAACTTGCCCAGAATACTTGGTCATTCCATGTTTTTGCGGCAAGTACATCTTCTCTAGACGTGAGTGTGTTGTGTACAAAAATCGTTTTGAAATTTGGTTTAAGATGTTGGATAGCATAATGGATTGAAGTCCGACCTGACGGAACAAAATGGTCTAAAGAAAATCCAAACCCATCGTAAAAATCTTTGAATCCACCCGTGCCTTTCTGAAACAACTCATCTTCAGCAGGTGTCTCTTGATTATGAATGCTTATGGTTTGTCCAGCTATGTTATGATCATTTACAAAACTAAATAAATCTGGACTTACTGTATATGGCGCATGTGGCACATAACTCTTGCGATTAAAATTGGAATCACTTTGACCAGCCATGACTTCTTGGTATTGGGCAATAGTGGCGGCAGTCATCGTAGGTTGTAAAAAGTCAAACATCTCAATGAAAGAATAGTAGTTCAACTTGCTTCGGTTTTTCGTAAGCGCGGTATCTGTTTTATTGGAAATGTCTCCTACAGCGACGATGCCATTTTTGTACATTTCTTCATCACCATCTTGGATAGCTTGCAGTATCGTATCTTGATCGATATCTCTGAATCCTACTACTTTTTTTAAAAAAGGAAGTAAACCAGTACCAGTATCTACTTTGCCTTTCATGTGTGATAATTCCAGATGGCAATGTGTATTGACAAAACCAGCACAAATCATTCCATCAAGTATTTGTACAGAAGCAGCATCGTGATTTGATAAGGCATCAATCGCTAAGATTTTACCACTTTCATCTGTCACAATGACTTGATCAGAAAGGAATGGTCCATTAGATGTATATATCTTGTCTGCTGTAAATTTATGGGTCATCAGATATTTATTTTGTTAATTAACAAATTAAAACTCAATGTCGTTTAGTTAATACAGATTTATGAAGTCCTTCCATTTTAAGGGAAGGATTTAGGATGGGTAAAAAACATAAAATCACTTTAACTAAACGACATTAGTTTAAAATTCTTTAATGATAAGACCGTTTTTTATTCTTGGTTCAAACCATGTACTTTTGGGTGGCAATACATCACTTGCGTCACTTATTTTGATCATGTCATCTTTGGAAACTGGATATAGACAAAAACCTACATAGTCATTGCTTTTTCTTAGTTTTTCTTCCATCTTTTCTAGACCAGATACACCTTCGACATACATGACATCTGTGGCAGTTTTTATATCTTTGATGTTAACCACTTCTTTTAAAATATAGTTATTAAATAAGTCAACATCGAGCAAGACTTCATTATTTCTAGACGACTTGAGTAGTTTTTTCTTCCATGTCAATGAAAACCATTCTTGATCTAGGATCATGGTCATTTGATGTTTTTTGTGCGGTTTGGCATGTTTGTTTATGGGTTTTATATCTACAAAGTGAGAGATTTTTGCCATAAAGTTCAATTTGCTCATTTTTCCAGAAAGGTCTATGATTCTGTTATAATCGAGAATTTCTAACTCTTTGAATGGAAAAAACACACATAAAAGTCCAGGATGCACAATATTATCATCATGAAGATAATTTTTTCTAACCAATTTTGCAGTAATTGATGCTCTATGATGACCATCTGCAATATAAGAAGTAGGAACTTGATGTTTGAATAGTTCTTGCAGCCTTTCTATTTCACTTGAATTTGATACAGCCCAAATAGTGTGTTGCTCTTGATTTAAAGGCAATTCGATATCAAAAAATGGTTGATTATTGGCTATATACTTCTCTACGAAACTATCTATTTCTACTTTGTTTTCATAAGCTAATAAAACAGGTTTGATCATGGCCTTTCTGGACAGCATCAATTGTAGCATGGATTGTTCTTTATCCGTTAGGGTGTTTTCATGACCAAGAATCTTTTTATTTTCTATATCTTCGATATCATTACTAGCTATGATACCTGTAAATGTTTTGGAACCTTGAATTCTATAAATAAAAAGAGCTTTTTCAGAATGAGAAGAAAAAAAACCAGAATGTCTAAAATTGACAAACTCAGCACTCACGATATCAAAAAATGACTCTGGAGAAGCAATCAGATCCGTATTGGGATATGATGCTTTGAATGGATAGATATTCATTGCGAAAATGTTTGGTTAGGTGGGACGAAGATAGGTTATTTAGTGCAATTTTTACAAAATAAATTATACTGCTGCTGCTCTTCTCAATCTGTCATTGATAGCAATACCAAGATCTGATTCAGGCAATAGCTCAGCATATATGACATCTATTTCGCAACTATCCAAATATCTCATGCCAGCAAAAAGATTGTGCGCAGCATCTGCAAAGTTTCCAGAAGGTGATAATACGATCTGATGTTTAGATGGGACATCTTTTACAAAATTTCTAAATGTGATGATTCCCGTTCGATCAGGATGTGATGCTGCCGCCAATTTATGAATATCTCCTAATATTAATGGAACTTTAGGAGCATAATGGCTAGTGAGCATACCTGGTGCTTCAGGATTGGAAGTAGAGATGTCACGGATTTTAACATTACCTACCACAGATTCTATACTTTCTATAGACAAGCCACCTTTTCTAAGGACTTCTATTTCTCCATCTGCATTCATGCCAATAATCGTACTTTCTAGGCCAACATTACAAGCTCCACCATCAAGAATGTAATATATTTTGCTACCTAATTGATCTGCTACGTGTTGCGCTGTGGTAGGGCTGATGTATCCAAAAGGATTTGCGCTAGGAGCAGCGAGTGGAAAATCAAGTTTTTCGAGTAAGGCTTGAGTCACAGGATGAGCTGGTATTCGAACAGCTACAAATGGAGATCCAGAAGTAACAATATCAGGAACAATTTCTTTTTTACGAAGCAAAAATGTAAGTGGCCCAGGTGTAAATTTATCTGCCAACTCCCTGAAGATATCTGGTATTTCTTCCACATATTTTTCCACTTTGTCAAAGGATGACAAATGGATAATAAGTGGGTCGAATGTAGGCCTTTGTTTTATTTGAAATACTTTGGCCACAGCTTTGGTATTAAGGGCATTTGCAGCAAGTCCATATACGGTTTCTGTGGGAATAGCTACTGCTTCACCTTTTTTTAATAGCGTTGCTGCTATGTCTATATTATGGCCTATAAATGATGATTCTGTCATAAGGGACAAAATTATAGTAATTCTATCAAATGTACTAATATTCAGATAAAAAAGAGAATATATATATAATGTTTTTTAAATGTAATTGTTTTTTGGCTACAATTGTATTTCGTAAATAAACTTTTCCTTGGTTAAATGGTCTAACAGATTTATATCAAGAATGTCACTATTTTGTGAACTTCTACATATGCTTATTTCTTTATTAGAATGAAATCTTTCCATTATGAAGTCGTTATTCTTTTCAGTTGGTCTTTTTTTTATTTCTACCGTCGTTCTTGGACAAAACTTATATTTTCCACCCATCGTGGGTAATGAATGGGAAACCATTGATCCTGCTACCTTAAACTGGTGTGAAACAGGCAACAAGGCGCTCGATGACTTTTTGATAGAGAAAGGGACCAAAGGTTTTATCATATTAAAAGATGGAAAAATCGTCAAAGAAACATACTTCGATAATTTTACAAAAGATAGTGTTTGGTATTGGGCATCTGCAGGGAAATCTATCACTTCATTTATGGTAGGCATGGCGCAAGAGAAAGGACTCTTGAATATAAATGACAAAACTTCCAAATACTTGGGCGAAGGATGGACTAGTCTATCTCCTGAACAAGAAAATAAAATAACCATCTGGCATCAATTAACCATGACATCTGGACTAGATGATAGTGGAGATGATTTGGATTGTATGATGCCTGAATGTCTCACATATAAAGCAGATGCTGGTCAAAGATGGGCTTATCACAATGCGCCATATAGATTGCTGCATAATGTTATGGCAGAAGCGTGGGGAAATACTTATCAAAACTTTATGAATACGCAACTTACTGTAAAAACAGGAATTGGCGGGCTTTGGTTAGATGGAGTATTGTACAGTAAACCAAGAAATATGGCAAGATTCGGACTGCTAACATTAAATAAAGGGACTTGGAATGGACAGCAAATTCTAGAGGATCAAACCTATGTTAATGCTATGTCAGTACCATCGCAAATGATCAATAAATCGTACGGTCTATTATGGTGGCTGAATGGTCAGGAATCGTTTATGTTGCCGGGCATACAATTGGCAATAAATAGATTTTTGATACCAAATGCTCCAGCAGATATGTATTGTGCATTGGGCAAAAATGATCAGAAAATATATATTGTCCCGTCCCAAAATCTAGTGGTGGTCAGGGTAGGAAATGCTGCCGGAGAAATAGCGGGAGCCATAAGTTCGTTTGATAACCAATTATGGGAAAAAATCAATGGCCTTACTTGTACAACATCTACCAATGAATCATCAAATATTAATTTCCAAATATATCCAAATCCGTTTTTTGAACAAATAGAGATCATCGGTGATGAAATATTTATAGACGCTGACCTTACCATTTATAATGTACAAGGCAGCTTAGTTTATCAAGAAAAATTTAAAAAAGATAGCTTAACCAATCTTTTGAAAGGTTTGTCTAGTGGTGTTTATTTTCTACGTTTTAAGAATAGAAAAGGCGTGTCTACAACCAAAAAAATAGTTAAATATTGAGTTTACTCCGAGGATGCCTTCCTAGTCAAAATCGCTTTTTGGTAACCAATGATAGGATATGTTTTTACTTCGGGGATTTCTTCTTGACCTTCAACCTTTATATTTCCGGAGACTGTGGCAGGAACACTTTTATTTACGATGATCTCAAAAACCATCTTGTCTTCTTGTCTTTCGTAGATAGATGTTAGCTGATTGCCCATTACTTCAAAATGGCTGATAAGTTTATTTTCCATTACATATGCATCAAGTAGTATCCCATTTTTTTCATCCACGACGTAGTGACCTTTGGATTTGTCTTTGGTTTTTAAGAT
>JBGSOH010000573.1:0-9891 GCA_041739205.1 Saprospiraceae bacterium | reverse complement strand
CAAAAGCACTTTTGTTTGCGCCACTAGCAAAGTCCAACTCTGTCCACATAAAATCTGCCTTTGCCGATCCTGTTTTTTATGGTGGATTTTTACCAGATCATAAGACCGATAGTAAAGGCTTTGATGCAAATTGGAATGTTTTTGAATATAACAAATCCATTCCTGCATTTATAAAAGACAATCCATCCATTTCACTTGGTGATAATCTTTTTGGTGTGGAAATCCGTGTTTTAATCGATAATTATGCCAAAACATATCGCGCAGGAAAATACATGATCCTCTTTGTCATTTTGACATTTTTGGTCGTATTCCTGACAGAAATAGTAGAAAAGGTCAACATCCACATCTTTCAATACACATTGATAGGTCTTGCCTTGGCCATATTTTTTACTTTATTGCTTTCGATATCAGAGTTTTGGGGATTCGATTTGGCATATTCAGGTGCTGCAGCCGCTACGATAGGATTGATATTTTTGTATAGCTTAGGGATGTTTAAAACCAAAAAAAGCTCTGGTTTGCTCCTTGGCTTGATGGTAGCATTATTTGCATACATTTATATCATCATACAATTAGAAAAAACCGCATTGCTTGCAGGATCAATTGGCCTATTTGTCATCATTGCCTTGACAATGTATGTGACGAGAAAGATCAAGTGGTTTGAAGAGACTGAAAAAGAAGATTCCAAAATTATTGAATCCACAGAAATCAACTAAAAGAAATGGAAATTATTGGCATTGGACTTATCATTATCTTAATTTGTTTAACACAGATATTTTCGGTATTTGACTTTTTGTATCTCTTGTTTACTGGTAAGTCATATTTTAAGCAAATTGCGAACAGAATTCTTGGTGTCTTAGTAGTGCTAGTTTACCCAGGAATTTTATTGGTTACTGATTTAAATTCAATAAATGATTGTTGTGGATCAAGTGCAACGTTCTCTCCTGAGCATAAGTTACCTATTTATATAGTTATTGTTTTAAGTATGATAAGCTATATTGTTTCAATATTTAAAACAGATATTGCGCCGCCTATTCCTGAAGTATTGATCAATATTTTTCTGTTGATGGGCATCTTAATCAATATACCGATAGCATTTCATTTAGATTTTCCTTTGGGTCTATTAGGAAATCTACCTATAGCTTTATTATTCATTATTGCGCTTATTAAAAATCAGCAGCATATCTTTGTCAAAGTTAACATCGGAGACTATGAAACAGAAAATTCTCTCAACTTCATAGCTTGGAAAGTATTGACGCTACATCCTTTCATAAAGTTTCCTATTTTTTTAATAGCTGTTCTTCCGATTATAATTATTTTGACATCCATATTAGTTTTGTTTGGACAAAAACCAGACGCATTGATTCGAGCATTTACTGAGACTTACAAGCACGGATTATCCCAATGGGATTATAAATGTGATAATATAGATTGTGGAGGTCATTATCTCTGTTCAGTTGCTGCAAATGGTCATAAGGAAATAGTAAAACCACAAAGATTGGGCATAAGAGCAGGTGGTATTATAGTTTGCAACAGACAATTATTAGTATCCAATGCATTTGAGCAAGTCTTGGAAGAGTATTTCCCCAAAATACATCGTAAAATACGGATCAAATATGACAAAGTGGGTGATATGATTCACAAAAACCATCGTCTTTTTGACCAAAAATATATTTGTGATTTGGTATTTATCTTAATGAAACCAGCAGAATGGTTTTTCATATTTACATTGTATCTAGTGGACAAAAATCCAGAACAAAGGATCGCTGAACAATATAGTGGCTGGAAAAAATAATTCCAAACAATTTTTATTAATTATTCATTATTAAAACATAAAAAGATATGACAAACAAAAGGTTATTGATAATTATGACGATTGCAGCAATCCTGCTATCTGTTCCGTTTTTTGCTATGCAGTTTACCGATGAAGTCGATTGGGATATTATGGACTTTACGGTTATGGGTATCCTATTATTTGGAACAGGACTCTTATGTGAATTAGTTTTGCGAGTGGTAAAAAGCTTTCATAATAGAGCTATTCTTTGTGGAGCTATTTTAATAATATTTTTTCTCATTTGGGCAGAACTTGCAGTTGGAATATTTGGGTCACCTTTTGCTGGATCGTAAATATAAATCGCTGATATTAAAATCCTTAACTAGCATTTATTTCAAAACAGCCAGTAACGTTTCTACTACATCAATAACACATAAACACCAAAATGGCGAAACAAAATTGATTCAGACCTTGATGAATTTAAAAAACATCAGAATTAAACAAGATGTAAACAAAATAAAAGCCAATGTTATTCTAAGTTCATATTCGAACTTATTTATCAATCATAATTTGGCTTCTTCAATTTCTTCTCTGCCTTTTTCTCCTTTGGCGTTTTTAAGGGTTCCTTTTTTACTTCCTTTTTGGTATCTTTACTTTTAGCCATTATATTTATTCTTTATGTGAACTATTATTCGATGAATACGATGTAAAGGTAATATAATCCAATCAACATTGTCAAATATTGTTAAAGTTTTATTGACATAAGAATCAATGAATCCTAATTTAAATCATCAATCATTCAGAATCCATAAAGTACTTTCTAATTACGCCATTTTATCTACCATTAACCAATCAGTTGATTATTTGCTTATCTTTGTGGTGATTAACAATGTTTTCAATCTTCCACATAAGCAAAATCCAACCATTTATGAGAGTTTTAGTCTTTGTATTTTTATCTATTTTGGGATTGACTAATTGTGCAAAAAAGACAACCAATCTAGCACTCAAAGACCACCAATCTTTAGAAGGCATCAAAATAGGAATGCCGATATCTGATGCTCTCAAAACATTGGATAAAAAATATACGGTAGAAAAAAAGACCGTAAAATCCCTTGATGACGAGCCCGAATCAATAGACTATGTAGTCTCTAACAAAAAAAAAGAATCACTTTTTACTTTCAATGCTGGTTATGAAAAGAGCAATAAAAACAACGTGTTTAGGATCGTCATCAAAAGCCCATCTTACACCACCCTTGATGGTGTCAGCGTAGGAATGACCGTCAAAGAATTAAAATCAAAATCTACACTTAAATCAGCTGATTTCAATTTCCAAGATGGCCTGTATCTTTTAGCAGCAAAATTCGATGGCGGATTCTGGATTCATACGGATCCTAAAAAACAGTACAAATTTAATTACGAAAAACCAGCCTTAAAAGATATTCCTGACGACTTAAAAATAAAAGGTATCGTTTTGTTTTAAGGTTTAGGTTAAGATTAAGGTTAAGGTTAAGATTGAGATTAAGGTTAAGGTTGAGATTAAGGTTAAGGTTGAGATTGAGATAAAGGATGAGTAAATCAAAATGACTTCATTACCTAAACATTAAACAAAAAAACTAAATTGAGAACAAGAAATTGCTTAGATTTAAGTTTAATGGTTATAAATCAAACAATAAAGTTCGTGAATTAAATACCATTCTTTTTTAAATTTCTAGATTTTGACGAAATCAGTCATTTATTGTAATCCTGATCCTTACTTTTGTCTTTTAAAACAGCCAATATTCATGACACAAAAATATATCTTCCCATTTTTCATGATCTTATCAATGTTGATATCTATCACTTCCAAAGGTCAAGTGACGCCAAATTTTAGCGAATATCCCACACCAACAGAAGCTGATCTTTGGGTTCGTTATAAGCCAGAAGCTACGACATTTAGCATTTGGTCACCTGTAGCAGAAGAAGTCAAATTAAGACTTTACAAAACTGGAAATGGTGGATCAGCCCTAAGTACTTCCGATTTCCAAAAGGAAGAAAATGGCATCTGGAAAATTACAGTCAGGGGAGATGTTCAAGGAATTTATTACACTTATCAGGTCAAAACTGATGGTGTTTGGCTTAACGAGACTCCTGGTATCTACGCACAAGCACTCGGTGTGAATGGAGAACGTGCCATGATCATTGATCTCAAAAGTACAGATCCAATAGACTGGGAAAAAGATCGTGGACCATCTATCAATTTTCCTAATGAAGCTATCCTTTATGAGTTACATGTACGTGATGCATCTATCCATCCTGAGTCAGGTATTTTGCACAAAGGAAAATATCTAGGGTTAGCAGAAATAGGAAGCAAAGGACCGAATGGTGTAGGAACTGGTCTCGATCATCTCAAGGAACTTGGCATAACTCATGTACATTTACTTCCTACATGTGATTATAATTCTGTGGATGAAAGCAAGCTAGACAAACCACAATTTAACTGGGGATACGACCCTATCAATTATAATGTACCAGAAGGTTCGTACTCAACCAATCCATATAGGGGTGAAGTAAGAATTCAAGAATTTAAAGAAATGGTACAAGCTTTCCACCAGCAAGATATAGGTGTCGTAATTGATGTGGTCTATAATCATACGGGTGTTTATGACAATTCTAATTTTAATCTCGAATTTCCAGGCTACTATTATCGACAATGGGAAAATGGTAAACGATCTGATGCTTCTGCTTGTGGCAATGAAACAGCTTCAGATAGAGCGATGATGCGTAAATTTATAATTGAATCGGTGGCTTATTGGGCAACAGAATACCACATAGATGGTTTTAGATTTGACTTGATGGCCATACATGACATCGAAACCATGAATGCTATTACAAAACGACTAAAAGAGATCAATCCTAATATTTTGATATATGGAGAAGGTTGGACAGCGGGAGATTCTCCACTACCAATGTCAAACCGAGCACTAAAAGCACATACTGCGCAGATGCCTCAAATAGCAGCCTTTTCAGATGAAATCAGAGATGGGCTGAAAGGTTCTGTTTTTGATGATAAAGACAAAGGATTTGTGAGTAGCAAAAAAGGTGCAGAAGAATCTGTCAAAATGGGCATAGCTGGCTGCATATCTCATCCACAAGTAAACTATACAACCGTCTACAACTCTGACAAACCGTGGGCCGCAGAGCCTTGGCAAGCTGTAAATTATGTATCTTGTCATGATAATCTTGCACTTTTCGACAAACTCAAGATATCACGTCCTGATGCATCTCAAACAGATCTCATCGCTATGGATAAACTTGCCAATGCAGTCGTTTTGACGTCTCAAGGTATTCCATTCATTCATGCTGGTGAAGAAATGTTACGTACCAAAAAAGGGAATCATAATAGCTACAATGCTCCAGATAGTATTAATCAAATAGACTGGAGATGGAAATCAGAAAACAAAAATGTAGTGGATTATTATAAAAACTTAATCCAACTCCGCAAAAATCATCCTGCATTCTACATGTCCAAAAAAGAAGATGTTCTCAAAAATCTTGTCTTTCAAAAAGTAGAAGACGGACTGATTAGTTTTCAAATCAGCAATCATGCGAATGGTGACAAGTGGAAAAACATTTTAATCATCTATAATGCACGTCCAGAAATCGTCAAATATAAATTAAAAGAAGACTGGAAATTAACTGTTTGGGGAGATGAATTTAATATGAATACACCCACAACAGGAGAAATAAAAGTCCCTGCTATTTCGATGGTCGTTTTATATCAGGAATAAGGTGTACCAAAATAACCCATTATTAGGTAACATAATTATATATGATTATAAAAAAGGGTGACCTGTTTCCAGATCACCCTTCATAAACTTCTTAAACTTATTAAAACTACTTACTATGAAAAACCATTCTTTATAATCAAGCTAGATCAAATCTATCTAGATTCATTACTTTATTCCATACAGCTACGAAATCTTTTACAAATTTCGATTTAGAATCCGCACATCCATACACTTCAGCAATGGCACGAAGCTCAGAGTTAGACCCAAAAATTAAGTCCGCTCTTGTTCCTGTCCACTTCATTTCACCTGTTTTGCGATCACGTCCTTCGAATACATCTTGAGACGCTGATGTTGCTTTCCAAGTGGTATTCAAATCAAGTAAATTGACAAAAAAGTCATTCGTCAATACTTCTGGCGTATGTGTAAATACACCATTTTTTGAATGTCCATAATTTGTGTTCAATACACGCATTCCTCCTAACAATACAGTCATCTCTGGCGCTGTCAATGTCATAAGCTGTGCCTTATCTATGAGCAACTCTTCTGCAGATCCGATATGGTGTGCATTCATATAATTTCTAAATCCATCAGCCATTGGCTTTAGTGCTGCAAAAGACTCTACATCTGTTTGCTCTTGAGTAGCATCGCCCCTTCCTGCTGTAAATGGCACATTAATCTCAAAGCCTGCTGCTTTTGCTGCTTTTTCTACACCTACGCAACCACCCAATACGATCAAGTCTGCAAGAGAAATATGTTTTCCACCGTATTGACCATCATTAAAGCTCTTTTGGATACCTTCTAAGGTAGATATAATAGAAGTCAAAAGTCCAGGATGATTTTCTTCCCAGTCTTTTTGTGGCGCTAATCTTACCCTTGCTCCATTAGCACCACCACGTTTGTCAGAACCTCTGAATGTAGATGCCGACGCCCATGCCGTAGATACTAACTGAGAAACAGAAAGACCCGAAGCTAAGATTTGCTCCTTAAGTTTTGCTATATCTTGGTCATCCACCACAGATTTTGTTTCTGGAGATACAGGATCTTGCCAAACCAATACTTCAGATGGCACTTCTGGTCCTAGGTATCTTTCTATTGGCCCCATATCTCTGTGTGTCAGTTTATACCAAGCACGAGCAAATGCATCAGCAAATTGATCTGGATTTTCAAAAAATCTTCTTGATATCTTTTCATACGCAGGATCTACTCTTAGTGACAAATCTGTCGTAAGCATAAATGGTGCATGCGTTATTGACGGATCATGTGCATCAGGAACAGTTCCTGCACCACCACCATTCACAGGTCTCCACTGATGTGCACCTGCTGGACTTTTGAACAATTCCCACTCAAAACCAAATAGATTTTCAAAATAATTATTACTCCATTTAGTTGGTGTGGTTGTCCATGCGCCTTCAAGTCCACTTGTGATGGTATCACCTGCATTTCCTGTGCCGAATGAATTTTTCCATCCAAGACCTTGTTCTTCAATTCCTGCCGCTGCTGGTTCAGCAGCTACATATTTGCTAGGATCAGCAGCACCGTGGGTTTTACCAAATGTGTGTCCACCTGCTATTAAGGCTACGGTTTCTTCGTCATTCATGGCCATACGAGCGAAAGTCTCACGAATATCTCTCGCTGCTGCAAGTGGATCAGGATTGCTATTTGGTCCTTCTGGATTTACGTAGATAAGACCCATTTGAACTGCTGCAAGTGGATTATCTAGTTCTCTATCGCCTTTGTAACGTTGGTCACCCAACCATTCTCTTTCTGATCCCCAATATACATCTTCTTCTGGTTGCCATACGTCTTCACGACCACCACCGAAACCGAATGTTGGAAATCCCATAGACTCCAATGCACAGTTTCCTGCAAGGATCATTAAGTCGGCCCAAGAAATTTTATTACCATATTTTTGTTTGATAGGCCAAAGCAACAAACGTGCTTTATCTAAGTTTGCATTATCTGGCCAGCTATTGAGTGGGGCAAATCGTTGCGTTCCTGAACCTGCACCACCACGACCATCAGCAATACGATATGTACCTGCACTGTGCCAAGCCATCCTGATAAAAAACGGACCATAATGACCATAATCTGCTGGCCACCATTCTTGAGATGTTGTCATCAGCTCTACGATGTCTTTTTTTACAGCGTCGAGATCTAATGATTTAAATGCTTCTACATAATTAAAAGACTCATCCATTGGATTTGCCAATGATGAATTTTGACGTAGAATATTGAGCTTTAATTGATTTGGCCACCAATCTCTGTTACCCGTACCATTTCCTGCACTTTTCTTTAAAGATGATCCTGAGAATGGACACTTGCTTTCTGAGCCTACAGTACTTTGAGCGTTCACATCATAAGATGTCTTACTTCCATGGTTGTTATCTTCCATTTATTGAAATTTATTTGGTTATCTGATTTTTAAAAACTTGACAAAATTACGACAATTATAACTATAAGAAACATTTATATAATTTATACGCTTATAAGTAACGTTGATTACAGTAATAAGTTTACCTTTAATTACATGTCTATAGCATTGAAATAATTGTCTAAAATTACAACGTTGTTATAGAAATTAATGTTTTACTTTGATAGCTAGATCATGTAATAAATGACGAATGTCATATGATTTTCTTATTTGCCATTTTACCTTCTAAAAAACTTTATATTTTTACGATAATGATTCATTTTTTTAACGCATTGAAATCAAAATGATGATAAGGTTAGTTTTTATATTTTGTATGTGTAGTTTACATTTGGCAATTGGGCAAAAAGTAATAAAACCAACCTCAGAAATAAAAATTACAGGAAAAGTTATATCTGAAAAATCATTTAAATTCCTTGAATTAGATACTTTTACGCAAGATAGTATTAATGATTATACTTTGTATAATAAAGATGGTAGTTTAAAAAACACCTTGACGAAGCTTAAAGGCATTCCAATAAAGTCAATATTAGCATCTGTAAAATATTTGGATGATAATCCTCGATCATTAAATGAATATTACTTTATTTTTACAGCTTCCGATGGCTATAAAGTGGTATTTTCTTGGAATGAAATTTACAATACAGAAGTTGGTAATCATTTATTTATCATTACCGAAATAGATGGTGTTCTTGCCAGAGACCTTCCACATAGCATACTTTTTCTATCTTCATCCGATTTAAAAACTGGTTTGAGATATATCAAGTGTTTAGAAAAAATAGAAGTTAAGCAAATAGAATAAAACTTAGATATACATTATTTGCAAAAATCTAGCTACTCCACCTTCACCCGTGATGACTCTGTTTCTGATGCGGAACTTCTACCCGATACGTTTTTCATCTTTGAATTTCCGAACTGATAACTTGCTGTCAATCTCACTTGTCTAGAAAATTCTCTTTGGAAAAAATTGACGCGCACATCACTAAAATCAATCGACGCATTGGTATTTTGCGAATAGAAAATATCATTAAAACTCAAAGACAAACGACCTCTTTTTTCGTCAAATGTTTTTGAAATACCAAAATTCATTCCAGCGATATTATCAATAGTAAGAAACTCTTCTAGGAATTTGGTCATATAAAAACCACCCATTTCTAATCTAAAATCTTTTGGCAATACAGCATTTATTTGGAAATAACCCAACCAATGCCATCTGCTAGTTTCATACTTTATATTTTGATAAGTCGCATCGTAAGCATTGTAAATGGCTTGATTACCACCGAATCCATCAATGTATTTACCTAATTTAATTGGGAAGTTGAGTTGCAATTCTACTCGTGTTTGATTAGCAAGGTTTTCAGCTGTGGTGAATGTTCTGGTACCTTCTAATCTAGGTGCATTTTCTACAATAACATCATCTGTCACATAATAAGCTACACCAAAAAACGGCTGACCATCGTATGTCAAATTCAGTTGTGCGGTATTGACGATTTCAGGCTTTAAATTTGGATTACCTCGGGTATAAGTGAGCGAATCTATGAAGTAAGAAAATGGATTTTGTTGTTGAAAACCAGGACGATTGACCCTTCTAGAATATGAAGATTGTAAGGCCATATGTTCGTTAAAGCGGTACATTGCACTCGCACTTGGAAATAACTGGGAATAATTTCTATCCAAAACCAAAGAATCCATCGACTCTCCCGAAAGAATAGTTTGCTCAATCCTAAGTCCTGCATTTAATTCAAATTTAGAAATGGTTTTGCTAAGATTTACATATCCTGCATTGATATTTTCTTTGTATAAAAAGTCATTGGATTCATTATTTGAAACTTCTCCATTTCTAAAAAAATTAAGGTCATTATCTACCGTGGCAAAACTCATTTTTACACCAGTCTCCACTTTAAAAGTGGAATCTATGGGATACT
>JBGSOH010000565.1:0-3654 GCA_041739205.1 Saprospiraceae bacterium | reverse complement strand
GCCAATATGGGCTACCCGCTTTCAGATAAAAAAGGACTACCCACGTCACAAGTCCATACATATAATAAAAAATGGAGTCAGTGGGTGACACGTGAAGGATTAAAAAAAACATGGTAATTTAAAATATATTCATAGGGTATAAATTGGTTGATTCGTTATTACTTCGTGTCCCAAAGTATTTACGAAATGTCTAATATAATCAGACCTTTTTACAGTAAACGTTGACAAAATTCGATTTTTGATCACAAGTTATAATGCTTAAATTGTAGCCTTAAAAGGCTGTTTCTGTAAAGTTTATTTTAAAACAAAAACCAATTTTCTATGAAATCAAGGATTTCTTTAGTTTTATTTTTATTATTTTCAGTAACTATCATTCCGTCTGGATTCTCGATAAACGAACTTCATCTTGCTGGAAATAATGTTTCAAATTTTTATAGCGATCTACATAAAAAAGTAAAACCTACTTCAGATAATTATAATATTTTAATACAAAATAAAAACAGGAAAATACCTTCTAAGGCTACCGTTTCAAAAGCTCAGTATTATAATATAAACGAGGTAAATCTAGCAGGATTGAGAACTCAAAAACCAGACTTTTTTACCCAAGAAATCATTATAGACAATAAAAAAGTAAAACTTATCCTAGAGAAAGTAAACGTGACAAGTCCTGATTTTCATATAACTACTAGTGATGGTAGAGTCTTATATCCTGATATGTCCGAACTGCTTCACTATCGAGGTGTTATTGCTAATGAAAGTTCATCTTGGGTGACGCTATCTATTACAAAAGATAAATTAAAATATCTGATTACATCACCTGAAGGAAATTACGAAATTAATCAGGTGGAAGAAAATATGTATGCAGGTTACTATAGCAAAGACCAAAAAAGCATACCTTATTATGACGATAAAACAGTCGATGATGTTAGAAATTCCGTACACCAAAATGCACAATATGCTGGTTCAAGAGTTGGAAGTTGTCTTGAAATATATTTTGAGTGTGACCACAAAACATATGGTACCTTAGGAGATATCAATAGTGTGACTAATTGGGTGACATCTCTTACCAATGATGTTGCAGCTATTTATGCACTTCATAATGTGCCGTTATATATGAGCCAACTTTTCATTTGGACTACAGATGACCCGTATACGAATCTATCCAACATTGGTGCCATCAGAGATGAATTTGTACAAACACTCCAGAACAATTATGATGGGCGAATAGCGCACTTACTTTCTGTAAGAGGACTTGGCGGAGGCATAGCAAACGGAATAGGTGGCTACTGCAATACTTACCCTACTTATCCAGGACCTCAATGTTTCAGTAGTCAATTGTCTTCTGGCATCACACCATATCCAAATTATTCCTTTAATAGTTATGTCATAGCACACGAGATGGGTCACGTCATGGGCTTGCGACACACGCATGCATGTGTATGGAATAATACACTCACCCAAATCGACGACTGCGGCAATATGTACGCTTTTGACAATGGAGATACCCCTGAA
The DNA here is from genome assembly GCA_041739205.1 of Saprospiraceae bacterium. GTDB lineage: Bacteria > Bacteroidota > Bacteroidia > Chitinophagales > Saprospiraceae > OLB9. Next base: position 2,142 of record JBGSOH010000565.1, on the reverse strand, counting down.
GGATTAAGCTGTTATGACTCAGATAATGATATAATTCCTGCTGGCGGAGGTACAATTATGAGTAACTGTAACCTCATAAATGGAGTAGGTATCAATTTAAGTGCTGGATTCGGACTGCTTCCAGGGCAAATGCTCTATGAAAACTTTGTTTATGCGGATTGTACTACAGGTATTTCTTGTGGGTCATTACCTCCTGTTAATGATCTTTGTGCCAATGCCATCAACCTAACCGTAAGATATAGTTGTGAAAGCAATAGTTTCAATAACATAAGGGCAACAGCTACGGCTGGCGTCCCACCTTTTACATGTGGCAGCCCTGGCAATCCTATCAAAGATGTTTGGTTTAAGCTTGTAGTTCCTCCTTCGGGAAGTGTGTCCGTAGAAACTGGTCAAGTGACAAGTGGGTTGACAGATATGCTCATACAAGCATATTCAGGTTCTTGTGGTTCTTTGACATCGATAGCTTGTGATGATAATACTGGTACTGGCAATCATAGCCTTCTAAGTCTAAGTGGTAGAACACCTGGTGAGACTATTTATGTTCGAGTAGTGGATAGTGGAAGCAATGATGAAGGTATTTTTGATATTTGTGCATATGACTCCAATCTGCCTTGTCATCCTGACTATACTGCACTAGTCTCATTTTACAATGCTACCGGTGGCAGTTCTTGGACCAATAAATCAGGTTGGCAACAGGGTGCAGCAGGGACCAATTGTAACGTTTGTACTTGGTATGGGATCACTTGCAATAGCGCAGGCAGAGTCACAGACATCAGACTATCTAGCAATAACATCACGGGAAATAGTATACCATCAACATTGACACAGATTTCTTTTCTGAATCATCTTGTGTTGTATAATAATAATCTATCTGGAAATATCCCTAACTTTCTAAACAACTTTCCAGTTTTAGTAACACTTGACTTAGGTGGAAATGATTTTACAGGGGCAATTCCTTCTAGTTTAGGTAGCATTAATAATTTAAGAAGTTTATATTTAGATGGCAATCAACTCTCAGGCAGTCTTCCAGCAAGTTTGACAAATATAGACTTGAGTTTGATTTATGTCCAAAACAATGCATTGACTGGATGTTTCCCAGCAGGATACAGTATCTTTTGTGATAAAGCTTATAATTTTTCTGGCAACCCTTTATTGGCCAATGGTATCACATTTGCTACCTACTGCGCTACAGGCAACGGTGGAGACGAAGACAGCGATGGATATTGTCAGAGTTTGGGTGATTGTAATGATGATGACAACACCATGTTTCCTGGTAATCCAGAAGTATGTGATCTCAAAGACAATAACTGTAATGGTCTGATAGATGATATCGCATCACCACAGACTAATACGTGGATAGCAGGGAGTGGTGATTGGTTTGTCCCTACTAATTGGAGTCTAGGTATGGTACCACAACGATGTCAAAATGTAGTCATAGCAGGTAGTAATGGGACCGTAGTGACCATACCAAGTGCTCAGGTAGGGGAAGCTAGATCAGTATTGGTACAATCAGGAAAAAGTTTAATCATCCAAAACACTGGTAGCCTTACCATTAATAACGGCCTAAATCTAATTAACTCAGGTACTGTCACCAACAATGGTATCTTATCCATCAATAACATCCTAGATAATGCACTTTTTGGAATTACAAATTCTGGTACCATCACGAATAGTTCATCAGGCTCCATCACGATCCAAAATTCAGGAATAAGGTCATTGTCCAATAATACAGGTGGTATTTTAACAAATACTGGAAGTCTTACCATCGATGGTAACTCAATTGGAGCAGTCAGCACAGGGATCTATAATGCAGGAAACACTATGAATTCTGGACAAGTTACCGTAAGAAACATCACTGGAAATGAAGTCATCATAGCACCAGGATCTACTTTTAATAATCAAGTAAATGGTGTTTTAAATCTGGAGTAGCTTTTTTTTACACATCAGGCAGGATGCCTGAATATACTGCTTCGTAGTTAAGAAGCTACGACGAACAAACGTTTCCTGGTTATAACTTCTGTTTAATCATACTTTTATACATCACCGAATATCCTTCAATAAATACTCCAATCCATTGGTCTTGATCACAAATGCGGTAGACAATATCGTGCCTAATCTACCTTGCGGAAATCCTTGGGTGGA
>JBGSOH010000556.1:0-12325 GCA_041739205.1 Saprospiraceae bacterium | reverse complement strand
TTTGATTGAATCAAAATATACCCAACCTACAGTTGCATAGGTTGAGTATATCTTTATTAAATAATTACATCTTAATAAATTTACCTGTCACCTCAGATCTCACACCTTTGATGACATAATAATATATGCCGCTCACAGCATCAAGTTCTATTTGCAACTTAGGCTGACCCAAAAGTTGTATAGACTTGATGGTACGGCCTTGACTATCAAAGATATGAATATCTACATTTTGATCCAACCATGCTCCTTCCATGTCAATATTGATATGGTCTGTCACTGGATTTGGGCTTACCTTGCAAATAGACTCATCTGGAGGACTTCCAGCACTCCTATTTTGTGTGCATCCTCCATCATGAAAGGCATTTGGCGGACAGTTGGTACCTTCTTTGAAATAATAAAAGTCAGTAATCAAGCCTGCACCACACCCATCATCATAGGTCAAATCCAATCTATAACACTGACAAGCTGCCGCTGTTGTAATTAATATTGGACCTATATTAAAATTATTGACAGGCGTAAGGCTGCCCGATGATAGTTGTTGCGGATTTCCATGATCATTACAATTTACTTGATTCAATTTCCAGTTTAAAGAAGTGTTGTTACTGTTGTTTACATCATAACCAATTAGGGTCAATTGGTTTATTTTAATATTACCCACAGTAGTACCACCAGTCAATAAAGAACTTGGAGGTGACGTGGCTGGAAAAAAGTTACTTGTGTTCGGGTCAAACCCAGAAATTGCATAAGCACCATAAGAAAACTGCCCTTGGATATTGATGTAGGCAAATTTGTATGCATTAAATGAACATTCGGTGGCACCGCTACAACAATGGATACGCATTTCCATTTTGTATCTTCCTACGCTTAGATTACCGATTAAATTTGTTATACTCAACGGGATAACATTGGTTGAGTTGTAAGTCGCAGATGTCACAACTGCATTATCGATGTCTTTGATGACAATACTCAAACACATACCATTCTGTAAGTTTAAACTCGGGATATCAATAGTGACTGGGTCACCAGGACATACCAAAATATCAGTAGCACTGGCTGGTACATTTAAAGCTCCAGTATGTACTCGTCTTCCACAATTTGTTATTGCCGCGGTTTCACCTGGAGTTATTGGCGAAACGTTCAAATTTACACCATTTACTTTAATATTTGTTGGCAAAGACTGACTTAAATATACGGTACAACCTACAACCTTACAAACTTCCCAGTTTCCACCATTGATGCATACGGTAGCACCAGTGCATGGTCTTCCAACTAAGCAAACTTGCTTATTTACAATGTTGTAATCTCTTGACCTTTCTTCTGGACAATTGATAGTTACTGTGGTTCCAGGCAAAGATTGTATGGCATTTCCTGTACAACTCTCCACAAATGTTAAGCAGGTACAATTACTAGGCACTGAATTTGGTATAGTAGTGGTAGTGGGATCAGTTTGGCCATTTACGCCAAAGTAAGAAATTAATAAAGTGAAAATTAACGAAAATACATTTTTCATTTTTTAAATTTTTTGATTACTTAAAATAATATTTGTTCTTAAATAAGCCACACAAATTAAGTAAATATCCTACCTTTGCTTCTCCGTTCACGCGGTACGGGAGCTTACTCCATTTTTCACGAAATGGGCCAAAGTAGGCTTCTTTTTTATTTGTATGGATTTGGAATGTAATAAAATAAATAGCTACAAGGCACTGTCTCCTGAGACAAGGCTTCCTTTGGGTCGAGTTTTAATATACTTTTTTTGTTTTTATAATTTTAATAGGTTAAAAAAAGGTTTTACTAAAATCATGTCCTGTTGAAAACATGAAAAATTCTTAACTACAGCACAACCAGATACTTTTACCAAGTTATAATATCAATGACTTAAAGCAGAAAGGAATCACCAATCTACTTGATTACTTAAAAAACTTTTAGCTTCAGGAAAAGAATTTATAAGTATAATTTTGCACTATCATCTCTTCAGGAATCGGAGAAAGACAACAAAACTTACAAACAAAAAACTGATTTCTTCAAATCATCTTTTTCAGAAAGCTTTTAATTTTGTTTCATAAAATTAACTAATTAAATTAATTTTAAAAAACGCCCAACTTATTTCTCAACAGGTGCTGTAGCTTTAAGGTGATAATTCTATAAATTCGTCAATTCTTTCTTTCACCATTAAAAGCAACTCAAAGGTAAGACTTTCTTATTTAAAAGTCAAATAATTTTGTTACTATTTTTAAAATTCACTTCGTTTTTTTTTTTTCATAATTTTTAATTCTTAAGTCACATATAATCAGCATGATAGATCGTATTTGATCGTGAAGATTAGTATCAACCGTAATGATTATAGCGGTAGCATGTCTTAGAGCCATACTACCACTTGAGGAACTTTAATGGCTTTGTTATCTGCAATTGCAATACTTTTTTATACTTCCAAATGAATTTGGAAACCCATTAAAACAATTACCTTAATAATGCGAAGCCTACTCTACATAAGCAATCGTGTGCAGCTTTAGTAGTTTCAACAAACGTGTGCAGCTTTAGCGGCATCATCAAATTACCAAATCAATATAATCTTGGAAGTGGGTAGGGGATAAAACAAATGGTAACAAATGCCATTGTCCTATTCCTTTCTGATCGTTTTGATAACCGCTTCTACCTCATCTAGAAATTCAGCTCGGAATAGTTAAGTTAAAACAATTATTCAAAAGCAAAAAACGAATTATGGTAACAATCAAACTCAAACGTCAGATTTAGTTTGCGTTTGAACGATCTATTATTTTTCAAACCTGTCAAATACCCATAGTTCGTCATTCTCATCTCTAAACGCTACAATACCCAAAGATTTTGTAAAATGTAGTTCAGAAAATATCTTATATTCTTCAGATGGAATACTTGAATAGACGGATTCAAATGTTTTTCCCAAAAGCAATTTGTCTTGGTTGTAATGACAAAAAAATGGTTCTCCTAGATGGTCAAAACCTACATTAGGTGTAAACGGAACGAGATTTGTGAATATACTCGCACTAAAATTTGCATTTTGTGAAGTACCATTTTTTGTAATATTTGTAGATACATAGAAGTACAAAGCAAATTTAGTATCTGTGGGTTCATAGTAATTTACTGCCACTTTTGGAAGAACTATCTCTTTGCCGTTGACATTTTGTTTCTGAGTCGAATCTGAAAAATTTATGTACAGTATTCTTTCTGACCCTTCTTCATTCTTAAAAATAACTTGGCTGTTGTTTTTAAATGGTTCTAAATTTATACTACTCAAGAGTTGTTCATATTTTACAAATTTTAGGTTAGCAAAATCTAATTCTTGGCTTGAATCCATGTCTTTCGTACATGATATGGTAAAAAGATACACAAACAGCATTAATAATTTTGTTTTCATGATTCATTTTTTATTTCTAATTATTTCAAAAATCTATTATAATAAAAGGACAGATGCCTATTCGTAAAGCTTAGCGACCTCATTATATGGAACTCTCCGATATGACTTAGTTCGTAAAACTTCGATTATTGGCATTCTTTTATGTTTTTAAAAGATAGCAACTTACTTAAGTTCTACAACAAACCTACAACACCCATTCGGTTTTTCCAAACAAATAATTAAAAATCTAAGTAAAACGTATATTTCATCATTTTCTTCTCTATCTATTTATCGGGTAGAAGTTTAAAGGAAAACGATATAACTTGGATATAAAGGAACTGAAACCAACTAAACTTCGGATAGGGTAGCAGGTTTAATGGCAACTATGATTTTGACAAAAGCAAGTCCTTGGTAAACCATTTACGCAAACCACGAAAACTTAGTTGTTATGCACTGTTAATGTTTATTCTTTTTGATTGTAAGGAATATAATTTTCCCATTTCCATGGAGTGTAAATATCGCCAATAGCCGTTTCCAATAATTCTTTAAAAATACTTTCCGCATTATCACTATTACTCATAATGATAATTCCTGTCCCTGCCTGTGGAAAAATAATGGAATAATGTTGAAAACCATCACCATGACCTTCTTTGAAGGCGCCTGTGCCATAAGGAGATTGAAGTAATACCCAACCAAGTCCATAACCTAAATCAATTCCGTCATTTGCATCAGAATCTTTCAGGCGTAAAGGATCAAACTGTGCTATTGATCTGATTTTAATTTGTTGGGTAAACATTGCTTTAGTGGTAGATTTTTTCAATAATTTATTTCCCAATACCGCTTCTGTAAAAAGCGTATAATCATTTAAAGTTGTTTCTAAAGTACTTGCGGCTCTAGCTTCATTATCTTTATCTTTTTCATATGTTTCTCCGGTTGTGTTATGGCCAAGGCAATAGTCTTTTTCAAATTGGGGTTGCCAGGTATAAGAAGAATGATTCATTTTTAAAGGGCTAAAAATATTTTCTTGCATCATTTGTTCCAGTGGTTTATTTAAGAGATGCTCCAATACCACTTGTAAATATACTAGACCTTCGCCAGAATAACTATAGCGAGAACCCGGGATTGCCTTAACCCTTAATTTTTGATCAGGTTCATCCCATCGCCAATTTGGAAAACCAGAAGTATGATCTAAACACATCCTTGCAGTTATTTTGAGATAACTTGAGTCGTCCTTTAAATCTTGATAATTATCATGCCATTTTTTTGTTGGTTTGTAGTCATAAATTGGCTTTGGTAGATATTCTTGCAAAGGTTTATCTAAATCAAGTATACCTTTTTCAACAAGCTGCATGACCATCACTGCAAAGACGGATTTGCTTAATGAAGCACCATAAAAATTGGATTCATTGTTAATAGGTTCCTTGGTGCGTAGATTTTTATAACCGAAAGACTTTTTATAGACTGGCTTATTATGGTTAAAAACGGTGACAGCCAATCCTTGTACATTGGCAGCTTTCATTAACATATCAATTTTATGATCTAAATCGATTGTTGTAATTTCTGTTTTGTCAAGACGTACAATATTTTGCCCAAAACTAACAGAAGTAAAATAGCATATTAAAATGATGGTAAAATAATAGTTATTTGTGGACATGATTTGGTTTTTTAATTCTGACTAACGCTAAGACTATAGGTGTTAATAAGGTATATACGATGTAAAGTTAATAAAATCTTCTATCCTTGTTTATAGCAGCTTTCTTAAATAGATAATAGATTAGATTGCGTCTTTTGATTCTTTTTTAAAATCAAAGCACTTACCAATGCCACAATCAATCCGATGGGCAACACTTCCGAATAAGTAATTAAAATTACAAAAAACGGATTTTTGTACATCTCATTAAAGTCTGCCATTTCTTTGGTTTTGGCTGCCAAATCATCAACGGCACAGTTTTTCAACACATAATCGGTATAAACATCCATAAAATCGGGAATGAACAAATAATAACTGAACAGCCAAGCTAAAACATAAATCGAAGAGCCTACCAATGCAATTAAAGCACCTGTTTTAAATGCTTTTCCGAATGTGATATAGCCGTCAAGGTATTTGTTTCTGTAATTTCTTGTTCCAAAAAAAATGAGCGAAAAAACAAGTACCATAACAGTATAACCTACAATTTCGCTGCTTTTCAAATCAGGGTTGTGGTACATCCAATAAACCATAAAACCGATGTTTGCACAAAACACCAAACCGATAACTAAACCAAAAATTAAAACGACTTTATTCATTTGTTCAAATATTTAAAATTCGCTACAAAACTAAAATCAGATGTTGTATTTGTCATCATACTTTAGTACCGAAAAAGTATTTTATGCATTTTAGTACCAAAGTATGAAGTTTGCTATTCAATGATTTTCAGTTGTTTAGCTTTTGTTATTGCCTTTGTCCTACTTTTTACGTCCATTTTAAGGTAAAGATTGGAAACGTGTGTTTTTATGGTGCTTAATGAAAGGAATAAGTTAGCGGCAATGTCTGCGTTGCTGTGCCCTTTTGCCAAAAGTTGCAATATTTCGTATTCTCGACTGTTTAAATTGAGTTTTTTAAGTTCAGTTTCGTTGATGGAAAATTCTTCAGCTTGCATTACAAAAATTTCCTTTTCTACAATTACGGTTTCTACTTTTGGTTTTGCGAGTTGGGTCGCTACCCAAATTCCCAAGATGGTAAAAAAGACGGCAATTAGTCCAGCATAAATGTCAAATGCGTTATCCACGATTAAGAATTTCCATTGAATCCATTTCAGAGCAAAAACTAAAATCGCTAAAATCAGGCCGTATAAAATGATGTGTCTAAAATCTTTTAAAAGTGTCATTGTTTGTGTTGGCAGTGTTGGTGGTTTGTTTACCCTAACTTACTTATTGCTACAACAAACCTACGACTCACTGTCGGTTTTTCCAAACTAATAATTAAAAATCTAAGTAAAAATTGGAATTTCATCAATCTCTTCTCCAACAATCTATCGAGTAGAGTGTCAAAGGAATAAGATGTTATTAAGCAATGAAGAAACTGAAAACGACAGTTTTCAAATAGACGACATTAAATTGAGAATATTTATGAGACCCTGTACATCGTGGTGTAGGCGCTCACCACCATGTTCGGTTGGTGGGACCGACTACTCGATGTGCGTTCATACATTTTTTGTTCTATTCATTTTCAATATCCATTCTAAGAAATAAATTGTCTTGTATCGTAATAATATGTTTTACAATTCCATCAAATATTAAATTGCCTTTCAAGTCTTTTACTTTTTGTAGAACCGTTATCTCAAAAGTTCCATTTGGTCGTTTAATAAATCCGACTGGTTCAACTTGAGGATTTATTTCCGTCCATTGTCTTTTCCAATATTTTCGCACATCATCATGTCCACTTACGTAACCACCTTCAAATGCTTTTGGCCATTCTACTTTCGGGTGGAATGTCAAAAGTGCGGAATCTATATCCCGAGCGTTAAAAGCTGCATATGCTTTTTTTATTAAATCCTGAATATGTTTGTCCATATTTTCCCTATTTGATATTACAGATGTTTTTACTCGTATGACGCTCAACTTATCTACCTTTTAGGATATTGATTCAAAAAAAGCAAAAATCATTATGTAAAAGAATTGTTTGAAATTTAAGTAAAATTTTATTGGATGGTTTGATGATCTTACGCTTAGCAAAGTGGCGGATTTCGAGGCATCTAACTGAGAGTACATCTCAAAAGTTGATTCGATGTAACATGTACAATGAACCACGTCACCCGCCATTGAGCCAAATGCCAATTATTGGACTGCTGTTTTTTCGTTACTTTTATTCATTTGTTCGATTGCTTGTTTTACCGCAACTGCATTTGTGATCGGCGTGAATTTGAAGTAATTGTTAAACTTCGAGCTATCAAAAAAATATTCTCTGTCATATTGATAATTCATTTCGGCCAATTCTTTCATAACAGGTACAAATAATCCGAATCCTTTAACCATCCAATTAGGCAAAACTGTGAATTTATTCTCTTTACCTAATTCCTTTGCAAAAAGGTTAATCCATTCTTCTCCTGTTATTTTCTTGGCGTCCGTTGGTAAGTTCCAAATTTGATTATAAGCTTCAGGGGTATTTCCAAGCATTGCAGTTCCTTTAGCAAGTTCAGGCACATATCCCATACTGTGCACAAGTTTGGCGTTGCAAAACCATTGCGCTGTTTTATCTTTTATAAGATTGTCATAAACAAGATTCATAATAACACTTGTTTGTCTTGCGGTACCACCAAAAAAATCTGGGGATCTTGCTATAATAGCCTGCAAATGATTATTTTCCATGTTTTTAAGAATAATTCTATCCACTTCAGCTCTGATTTCTCCCTTTTTACTTGTTGGACTAATTGGAGAGTTTTCTGTAATGTGGTTCACATTATTACCGCCAATAGCGTAAACATTGTCGAAGAATACAAGCTTTGAATTATACTTAATGCAAGCATCCACTACGTTTTGGATAAAAGGCACCCAATTTTCTTTCCATGTACTTGTTTTATAGGCGAATCCAATGGCAACATAAGTAATACTTGAGCCTTCAACTGCTTTGAACACTTCTTCTTTTTTGGTTAGATCAGCAGGAAACAAGGTGTCCGTTTGATTTACTTTTTTTGGATTTCTACTAACCAATCTAATATCTGATGTGAATTCCTTTAATGCTTTTGCAAGTTCAATACCAATTGCTCCTCCTGCACCTAAAATTGTTTGTACCATGATTCTTATTGTTTAAAAAATGTTATTATTTAAATACTTATTTGATGACACAAAGGTATGTTTGTTCTCTAAACTAGAATTGTAAGAAAACGAAATCATGATTTTGGATTACAAATGTCTTCGTGGTATTTGAGATATTTTGTTGGACTCAAATCTATGAAATGTTTAAAATCATTGATCATTTGGCTTTGGTCGTAGTAACCACATGCTTCAATAATATCAAACCAATCTACTTTAGCGTTTGTATAAGCAATGTTTTGGATGAGTGCTATTGCTTTTAAAAACCTTTCGTAACGGCTGTATTCTTTGGCAGAATAACCAAAGTGTTTTTTGTGGTTGAGTTGGGTATTTCGCTCTGTTTGATTATTTTGACTTGCAATAGATTTTATCGGATTGAGTGTTTGGTCTTTGAAGTTTATAATCGGCTCGGCAAATTTACTTTGGTTTTCGAAGTATGGCTCACTAAACTTCAATATATGATGTACCCTTGCTTCAATATCTGCCATGTGGTTAATTTCTTGCCACAAGTTCATAAAAGCATCTTCGCTTTCTAGTTCATCGGGAACCATAGGTATGTGTTCTACAATAGTTGCATTTCCGAAAAAACGAAAAAAGGCATCATCCTTAAAATTGACCAACAACATTTCTGCATTTGGTGGCAATGAATATTCAATAGTATTTTTAATGGGGCCTAACATCAAATATTTATCAACTTCGAGATATGCGTGTTGTTTGGAATGGAAATATGGTTTTTCTCCGAAACTAAAGATTAAAATAGTTTGATATGATGGTATCAACATCTTGGTAATCGTTTCACTAGTTCCATTTTTTGCATAATAAAAGTGAGTGAATACCTTTTCATATCCATCAGGAATAGCTATTCTATAATTTATATACTCAGGGTTACTATTTTCCAACATATTTATTGATTTTCTTTATTCTGTGTTGATTCAATTACTTCATTACTGTAGTCGTCTTTTATCGACAATTTGGCTTGGTCAATGGCTTTTAATATTTTCCATTCACCATCCATATTTTTCCAAATATTAATGTACTTAGCAGAGTTTTGAATCCCTGTTTTTGTTGATGACGTAAAAGTTCCAACTTCATAAGCTACATCTTCTGATAATAATTCAATTGAAGTTGGGATGCTTTTTATGTCAATGCCCGCAGTTGCTACTGATTCGTAAAAAGGTCTTAATGCTGTAATACCCACAACTTCCTTTCCATTTGGTAAAAATAGAATGGCATCTTCCGTGTGCATATTTAAGACGTAATTTGGATCACCACTTTTCAATGTAGTCCGCATCTTTTCATACTTTTCTATAATGATTTGTTTAATTTCATTATCAGAGATTATGTTTTTCTTTTTGCAGGAAAACAATAAGATTGCTGGACATAAAAACAAAAACAATGTTAGTTTCATACTATTAATGACTTTAATTAAATGATTGTCTATATTCCAGGGGTGTCAGATTAGTTTTATTTTTAAATAACTTGCTAAATGACTGTGGATATTCAAAACCCATTTGATAAGCTATTTCACTTGCTGTCAGGTTAGTGGTCGTCAAGATTTCTTTGGCTTTTTCAATAATTTTATCATGTATATGCTGTTGGGTATTTTGTCCTGTTAAACTTCGAAGCATATCACTTAAATAAGAAGGTGAAACCTTTAAGTCGCTTGCTAATTTTTCAACAGTTGGTAAGGTGAAATTCAGGCTATCTTTAAAATAGCTGTCTAATATATTTTCAAAATTTGCAAGCAAATCGTTTGTAGCCATCTTTCTTGTTATAAATTGTCTGCTGTAATAACGGTTACAATAGCTTAACAACAATTCAATATTTGAAACAATCACATCTTGACTGAAATTATCTAATCTTGAATTCACTTCTTTTTGAATATTTTGAACAATTATCTCAATGGTTCTTTCTTCATCTTCTGAAAGATGCAATGCTTCATTTACTTCATAAGTAAAATATCCATGGTTTTTAATTGCTTTACCTAATGGATATTGCCTGATTAAATCAGGATGAAACAACAGAGACCATCCGTCATTATTTCTATCTTCTTCGCTATCTACACTAATTATTTGATTCGGAGCAATAAATGACATAGTACCATCATCAAAATCGTAAAGGTTTTTGCCATACTTTAATTTTCCTTTAAAACTTCTTTTGATAGAAATATTATAAAATCCCAAAAGCAATTTTCTATTTTCGACCTCATTTTTATGCGGCATCTTATTATGGTCAATAATTGTAATCAGGGGATTTAAAGGACTAGGCAGACCTAATACAGTATGTAAACCAACTATTGAATCTATTCTTATTATATTTTGTTCTAACGCTCTCATATTTAAAATGAGTAGGCAATAACATTACTGCCTACTATGTTTTTTTTGATCATTAAGCATTTAAAAAATCAATTCCTGCATTACTTCTATCCATTGTCATTATTTCTAAAACATTGCCAGGATATTCAATAGGTAATTTGCTGACATCATTCAACTGATTTAACTCATCTGCAGAAAATTCAATATCCACAGATTTTAAGTTGTCTTGAAGTTGATGTATTTTGGTAGCACCAATAATAATACTGGTTACTACTGGCTGATGTAACAGCCAAGCCAAAGCTAACTGAGAAATAGAAACCTGTTTTTTCTCTGCCATCAGTGAAAGAACATCTAAAACATCATATGCTCTTTCTTCGTGAAATGGTGGAAAGGGAAAACCATTTAATCTACCATCTTCTTTTTGTCCGTTGCGTCTGTATTTTCCTGTAAGTAAACCACCACTTAAAGGGCTCCATACCATCATTCCCACTTTTTGATCTTGCAGCAAAGGAACGATTTCACGTTCGACATCTCTTACATCTAATGAATAATTTGCTTGCAAAGATGCAAACCTATCTAAATGATTGTATTGCGAATATGCCAAGCCTTTCATCAATTGCCAAGCTGATATATTACTTGCACCAAAATACCTGATCTTACCACTTCGTACCAAATCGTCAAGCGTTTTGATGGTTTCTTCCATGGGCGTCAATGGGTCAGCTGTGTGTATTTGGTACAAGTCAATATAATCGGTACCAAGCCTTTTCAAGCTCCCTTCAACTTGTTGAATAATATGTTTTTTTGAAAGTCCCAAATCGTTTTGCCCTTTACCCATGGTGCCTCTTACTTTGGTAGCCAAAACTAAGTCATCTCTGCTGATAGAAAGGTTTTTTAAGGCTTGACCAATCATAACTTCCGAAAGTCCTTCAGAGTAAATATTTGCGGTGTCTATAAAATTAACACCAGCTTCTGTTACAGTTTTAATTTGTTCATCAACTGCATTCTGGTCAAGATTACCCATATAGCCGAAAAAACCTTTACCGCCATAATTCATTGTCCCTAAACAAATCGTTGAAACCTTCAAGCCTGTGTTTCCTAAAATTTTGTACTTCATCATTTTTATTTAATTGTAAAGTGCAAAGGTGAGAAGATTTAAAAGTTTGAGTGTGTCCAAAATGAAGTGGTTTGTGTTCAAAATGAAGTAAGGAGTCGTTTTAGTTTCGGGATAGGCCTATAATGACATCTAACATCCAAGGATATGCGATGGTTTTGGCGATATCCAAGCAATCATCATAGCCACTGTGTGTGCTTTGAGTGGTAAAAGTACAACTAAATCGTTTATTGTTCAACTTTATGTAAAACAAGTTATCTAGTTGGACATGTACTTTAATCTGAACCCAACCCTTTGTGAATTGAGAATGAATGGTTTCTAAGCAAAACAAGTGAACGATTTCACTTGATAATGAAGGAACCACAAACAATGGCTTGTGGCTATTACTTTGCTTTCATTTTATTCCCCTTTGCATCATGTGTCACTTCTGCAAGTCCAAGTTTTTCCATTAACGGTGGAATATACATTCCAAAGCGTCCACGTAACCCTTTTTTAAGTCCATACCAACCACCAATAGGATTTTTTTCTGATCGACCCCATGCTTCAACTGTTCCATCTTTTGCAGGTTTTTGCTCGTCTGCACTACCAAGTTCCATCCAGTCGTTGTGTTTTTTAAGCATATCATGAAGATCGTCAAGACAACGCATGTCGTATAGTAAAATCGTTTTACCTACTGTGCAAACTAAAACTTCTTTACCGTCTTTTTCATCAACATGCATTGTGTATTCGCTTGTCAAT
>JBGSOH010000502.1:0-4106 GCA_041739205.1 Saprospiraceae bacterium | reverse complement strand
TTAGGATCAAGTCCTGTAGCTCCTCCAGGTAATGGATGGATACCAATAGAAGTCGGTAGCACTCAAACAAAATGGGTTAGAGCGGTTGCTTCTGAATACAAAATACCATTAGGAAATGGAAGAAAATTAAATGATGTTATTCAATTTTTGATTCAAGATTGTGGATTAACACTTGTATCAGACTTCTTTAATAATAATTCAGATGCTACAAACCCTACCAATTTTGCTTATGATTATGCTACTAAATTTTACAAAGAACTAGTAATTTGGCAAAAGTCCGATGTAAAAAGACAGACCAGAGTTATTACTGATTCAAATGGAAATGAAGTAACATTAGAATTTAAATATGCCACTAAGGCAATCATTAAACTAAAGGATCTTCTAAAATGGTTAAATGAAATGTACAATGTGCAGTGGGCAATATTTGGTAATACATTTAGAGTTGAACATTACACTTATTGGAAATCTTCGCGTCAAAATATTATTGACTTATCTCAAAATGAACGAATAAAAGGAAAATACAACTATAAATATCTTTCTGAAGAATTGCCTGAAAAAGAAACATGGACTTGGATGGAAGAATCGGACAAATCAGACTTTGATGGTTTACCTATAAATTATAGTGAAACATGTAGTTACAATGAAGATGATGCAAAAGACAGTGAATTCAATATTAACAAGATTACTACAAATGTTGATTTCATAATCAAAAACCCTACAAAAATTTCAGATGATGGTTTTGTAATTGCTTCAACTGAAAATAACATATTAATAAGTGAGATTGGTAGAATTTCAAATATAATTAAGATTAATGGTGCAAATTCATTGGCAAATCTTCTATATTATCTACACAGGCATGGGCGTCCACAAAGGCAAGGTAACATGAATGGAAATGATGAAATTTTCTATTTTCCAAAGCCAAAGAGACAAGGGCCTGATGTAATTGTACCAATGTGTTGTGATGAGGTAGAAACATTTGATACTAATTTTAGAGTAAAAACGCAAATGGGATGGGGTGATATACTAAGTGCAAAACTTAAAGACCCTAATGGTATAATGACAATAAGCTTATTACATGAATAGCCAAAGGCCATATTTCCCATTTGATGAAATTGAAGTTCCTAGTATTTCTTACGCTTCATTTGTAGAATCAACGGCATGTGATTGGAATTTAAAGATGACCAATGAAGGGTGTAGCGATCCTAATCTACTTATAAATATATTTTATGCAAAAGTAGAATGGCAGTCTGTAAAATTTGATGTTGTAAAAGAGACATCACAAAATGGTTACAGCGATGTTTTTGTAGATGGTACTCGAGTGGATCCAATACTTTCCTTTATAACTTGGACAGACGAATACAATCTATGGTATTTTTATAAATTTATTTATGGAACTAAAAATATACTTTTACAGAATGGCACATCATCATTTTTAGTCAAGGATATTGAAATACAAGATGTAATTGATTTAGAAGGCGTACATAAACTTACAGTTTCATTCAAGTCAGTTAGAGATAACCTTAACTATCATGGTGCTTTCGGTCTTAACGGATGTTGTAATCCATTATACTTAGAAGTTCCTGCTGAAGATTGTGATGAAAATTCAGGAGGTGTTGATAATAATGTGCCCCCATGTGACGAAGTGGTATTTAATATTTCGGAATCTTCAAATTCTTTATTGGCAAATGTTTCTGGTACACCTTCGACTTATACAGTTGCATGGTATTGGAGACCATCAGAAACATCAGCATGGCAGTTGATTATAAATAACGCATCATCTGTTAGTCTTAATCTATATGGAATATATAGAGCTGTAATGACAGCCCAACAATGTGGTCAATACATAGATCAGTACTTATACCAAAACCCATGTAATAACTTTGATGTAAGGATTAGAAGGTCCAATAATTATGGTCTGATTGCTGAATCTGATGGGGCTACCATTTTTGTATGGGAGTTTAATGATGGTACTGGTTGGGTAACGCTTCCTGATACCACAGCAGCAATTACTGCTAACCAAACAGGTGATTACAGGGTCACAGCTTCAAATGATGAATGTGAAGATCAAGACACATACTACATTCTTGTAAATGAGTTAGATGATTGTGATTTTGATTTAAGTATTACAAAATCAGGAAATACTGCTACAGCTGTAACTGATGCTTTAAGTCCAATTTATCTATGGACTAGAGAAAATGAAATAGGTCAAATAAATGTTGGATCTACATCTACAGTTGAGATGACTCAAACAGGTATTTATTGGCTCATTGTTAGTTCCGGGGATTGCGTAAAAAGAACATATACTTTTTATAAAACATCAGATGATTGCTTGAAAGTTGAAATTTGCAATCTTGATGAAATAAATGTCACACCAAACATAACAGTAAACGCATGTTGCGACGAAACTGATTGTAATGCCAATATTACTATCATTTGTGTCAATAAAGTGCTTATTGCATCTGGAATGCCAGGTACTTCAATAATTCTTTGGAGTGGACCTGAGAGATATAGTCATTCAGGAAATGGAGCTGCTGTTACTGTAGGTGGAGAATATACTGCCAATATTATTGATGGTGATTGTGAATGGACTGAATCATATGTATTTGTAGAAGCAAACGCAGGTGAACCAATTAATGACGAAATCGTAATTTAAAATGAAACATATATATAAAATATTTATAATATTTCTATTCTCATCATTCGCTGTTGAACCACCTGAAAAATTAGTTAATGCAGGTGTTGAGCGTTCTGAAAACATTCATGTTCCTAACGATCAATATAGAAGTCTTGCGATACATTGTATGAGAGATTTTTTAGTGGGTGAAGATGCTGGAGGTACATGGAAATTGATAAATAAACCTTCAGGTTCAATATTACTTCAAAGTGATTTAGACGGCACTGATAACCCTTGCATTGATTTTTCAAATTATGGATGTGGTGTCTATAGAGTGCAATACAAAGTTGTTGCACCATGTTGCCGTGATTCTGTGGCTTTCAATATAAATAAACGATGTTGCAATGTGACATCTACTTTAACATGCAATTAAATTTTAATATAATGAGACGTAATTTTTTAGCGTTCGGAATGCTTATTTTTATAACACTTCTATTGATAGTACCTTTCATTTCTAAGGCACAACAAACTACAACTATTTGCGAAGGATCAGCTTGGCCAGTCCTTAATGCAGGATGCGAAGGAGGAACTGAGCCATATACCGTTACATGGATTAGACCAGGAGGAACTACAATTATAGGATCATCTCAAACTCTAGATACTGTTGGTGTTTGGCAATGGTCATGTGAAGATAGTGGTGGTACAGCATGTAATTCAAACGGTGGTACTCACACAGTTAAAGTTGAGCCCAACCCAACAGAAGATATTACTATTGGAGCTATTGATGTTTGTGTAAATACTTTACAAACGATAAATGCAACGGGCGTGCCAGCTGGTTATTCTTTTTCATGGAACTTTGGGAGTGGTGCCGTTCCTTCGACTTCAACTTCAAGTTCTACAAATGTAACCTATTCAACAGGTGGTGCAAAAACTATATCACTAAGTCTCACAAAAGGCTTTTCAGGTGAATTGTGTAGTGAAACGTGCGCTTGGGAGATCACAACGACCATAGATGTAGGTGAATTGTCAGGATCAATTTCTTGCGAATAATTAAAAATACAATATGAAATATTTATATATTATAGGGCTTTTATTATGGTCTATATTGGGTTTTGGGCAGGTAGATACTTGTTATGTAACTACTTGTGGCGAAGTGTCTTTTACGTCTTCTTTTAACCCTGACTTTTATCATAATTGGATTGGTAGCAATGGTAATACTTCAACCGATGTAAACCCCGTTTTCACACTCACGGGTAATGAGACTTTTGTTTTGACCGTCACGAATGGAACGTGCACCGAAATAAGAACGATTCATGTTGTCGATTGTCCCGTTGCTTGTGAACTCTTAGTAAATATAGAAATAACAGGTGATGTGCTTTTAGCGACCCTAAATAATTGTGAAGGATCACCAAGTTACCAATGGCAAAAGTCAGACGTTGGTGGTGGTTGGATAAATGTAGGTACAAATTCACCAACATACAACACTGGTGGA
>JBGSOH010000500.1:0-11377 GCA_041739205.1 Saprospiraceae bacterium | reverse complement strand
AGTTAGTTCATCAGGAGGCAATAATGGCGCCATCGATCTCAGCGTGTCAGGAGGTACAACGGGTTATTCTTATCTTTGGTCTAATAGTGCAACAACCCAAGACATATCAGGCTTGACAGCTGGAAATTATACCGTGACTGTCACGGATGGTAATGGATGTTCTACAAATTTGTCCGTCACCGTCGAAACCAATTCAAATAATAATATAGTAAATAAACAATTATATCTTAGTGAATCATTGGGTCTTGATAGGATAAATCCTTCCGCACCACCATTAGATAATACCACGAGTGTGACCCCAACATTGAGTACTGGCGCTTCAGGTGTTGTGTTAGAAAACACAAGTACAATAACTGCCACATCAGGTAGTACGGTGACTTTATCACACACCATCGGAAATGGTGAAAGTAGAGGTTTAATAGTAGCAGTATCAAGTAGAGATCGAAGTGTGAATTCAATAACTTATGGTGGTGTATCCCTTGTTTTAATTGGGAACAGAACTTATGGGTCAGACGCAAGGGTTTATCTATATGGTTTAGTTAATCCTAGTATTGGTACAGCAAATGTAGTGGTGAGCATGAGTGGTTCCGTTTCTAACGGAGTAGTGGTATCTGCGTCATCATTTTTTGGTATTGATCAGACCGTTCCTTTGGGTTCATTTGCTTCGTCTACAGGCAATTCATCTTCAGCTTCTGTAAATGTATCTTCAGTATCAGGGGACTACATCTATGACGCTGTAACCTATAGAAATACATCTAATCTTAATGCCGGGGCAGGACAAACAGAAAGATGGGACCTAAGTAGTGGTAGCATTCGTGGAGCAGGAAGTTCTGAGGCTGCAAATTCAAGTTCAACCACTATGAGTTGGTCAGGGTCGTCTGCAAGATGGGTAATAGGAGGAGTGGCTATAAAACCAGCTACTTTTATTAATACACTGACCTTTACAGAAAACCCAGTGCTTTGTAGTGCATTGACTATAAAAGCAAATAACGCAATAACTTTTAGTGCGTACATCAATGTTATAAGTGGCACCATGCCAGTGAATCCAAATATCACTGCTGTAATCAGAAATGGAGGTACTAATATCATAACACTTACTAATCCTACCTATAATAGCGCTACAGGGCTTTTAACATGGTCAGGAACTAGAGGCAGTGATGTCACTATTCCTACAGGTCAAGCGATTTCTTTAGATATTACGACCAATCAATCAGGCGTGAGTTTTCAGGTAAGGCATGACAGTCAACTCTATCCTTCCAAAATTACTATGCCAGTTAGTACTTTTATAAACGTTAATAGTGTAGATGTTTACAGCTCGTCATATCCTAATGGACAAATTTATACTGATGTTCCAAACGTAGGCACATCCTATATAAGAGTGGCTGTTACAGACCCATTTGGGGCGAGCGATATCACAGGTGTAAATCTTGCAGTTACCAGACCAGATATGTCTACTATAAATATCTCTCTCGATGAATCCTATGTTGTAGGGGCTATTAGCTGTGGCAAAATATACCAATATACGTGGCCTAATCCAGGCAATCCAGGAGAGTGGACTATTCAAGCAACGGCCAATGAAGGATCTGAAGGTGTCACACATTCACTTTCAATCACAAAAAATGTAATTATTCCTACTGGACCTATAGTCCAAACAAAATACCTATATCTTTCTGACCCATCACAAGCATTAGACAGAATAGATCCTGTCAGCACTAATGATGGTACGACTTCTCAATCAGCTTCGTTATCTGCTTCCGGTACTACCACTGCTACTTTTACTCAGAATCCTACATTGTGTGGAGCGCTTTCACTGGCTAGTGGAGGTGCCATTTCAGTAAAATCTTACGCGTCCATTATTACAGGTTCAAGGGCTATAGTAACACCTGCAGCAACCACTAGTGGTTCTGCAACTTCAGTGTCTAGTGGTAATTCGTTGACATTTTCTCATACTCCTGGCACAGGACCTAATAGATTATTACTCGTTGCTGTTTCAGTAGGAAATACAGGGGTGAGTGACGAAGGCGCACCTGGTACGGTTACGGGTGTTACGTTTGGAGGAACGCCTTTGACTTTGGTGAGTACTATACATAGCGGAGTTGCAGTAAGGTCGTACATATATCGTTTAATCAATCCAACAGCTAGCCCATCTGCAAATGTTGTTATTACCATTGGTACCAAAACTTCTGGTGTGATTGCTTCTGCTACAACATTTAACAACGTAAATCAGTCTACACCATTGGGTACGGCTCAGACTTTTACAGCTAATGGAGGCGATTATTTCGTTGCAGGCAATGTTACATCAGCAGTAGGAGAATTAATTTTTTCTACAGGTGCCGTAGATGAATATGTGAATGTCCAACAAGGTATCTCTGCTGCTGCGGGGCAAACAGAATTGTGGAATAATAGTGGATTTAATTATGTAAGTGGTGGCAGCAGTACCATTGATGGTGCTTCGTCTGTTTACATCAGATACAATATGTTGGATTATGAAGATGGTTGCATTGCAGCCGTTTCAATTAAACCGGCTGCATCTTCGACTCTTGTTTCAAATCCAAATATAACAGCTGTTTTAAAATATGGCTCAACAACGATAGCTACCTTAACAAATCCTAGTTTTAATAGTAGTACCAATTTGCTTACTTGGACATCTACATTACCATCCAATGTTAATATTCCTGCTGGACAGGCTATTTCATTAGCAGTAACTACGGCTGAACCTATAGCAGTATTTAGATTAGAATATGATAGCCAAACTAAACCATCTAAAATCGAACTTCCAGTTTCAAATTATATTGATATTACTTCATTAGACTTTTATAATGCGCCTTATCCTGGTGGATCTATTATTTCATCAGCCAATAATGGGACTACCGTCTATCTTAGGGCGACAGTTTCTAATCCATTTGGAACAGGTGACATCACAGGCATGGATCTCAACATATCACCACTAGGAATAAATGTTGCAGCCACATCTGTAGCAACCTCTAGTTGTACTCGTACTTATCAATATATCTGGAATACACCGTCTTCACCAGGTGAATATAACATTACAGCTACTGCCAAAGAAGGATATGAAAATCAGGTGGTAGATTTTGATTTTGTTGATTTTTCTTTATGTCCACTTACGATCAGTCCTGCAGTTATCGCCACACCGACTTGCAATATTCCGGATGGTGGGGACGTAGATCTTAATGTCACAGGAGGAAACGGGCCTTATACATGGTCATGGAGTAGAACATCTCCGACAGGTAGTGGTAATGGTACGGGATTGCATATGACTGGTTTAGAAGCTGGGGTTTACTCCATAACTGTTACTTCAGTAGGTGGATGTACAGGAAGTGCCAATGTAACAGTGACAGGTTCTGGTGCACCAATAGTCGATGCAGTAGTCACAAATACAGGTACATCATGTTATGATGGAGGTATTAATCTTTCGGTATCAAATGGATCAGGTAATTATACGTACTTTTGGGCAGATGGAGTGTATACTCAAAATAGAATTAACCTTACACAAGGACTTTATACGGTCACTGTGACAGATCAAGATAATGGTTGTACAGCTTCAACTGAAGCTGAAATTCTTTCTGGGGCGCCGATAGATGCTGGTGTGTTTATTTTATACCCAAGTTGCGCGGGTGGAAATGATGGACTTATCAATTTATCCCCAGTGGGTGGTACAGGAGACTATACTTACTTATGGGCAGATGCAGCAACGACTGAAGATAGGTCGGGTTTGTCAGCAGGTAATTATACGGTAACCATTTCAGATAGCGGAACTTGTACTTCTGTATTTATTTATACATTATCAAATCCCGAAGTGTTAGATTTGACATTGACTAAAACAGATCCAACCTGTATTTCTTCAGGTATCATTATCTCAAATCCAACAGGAGGCACGTCTCCATATCAATACAACTGGGAAGATATTTCAGGCCCAAATAATCCCAAAAACAGGACTGATTTATTACCCGGAAATTATACACTTACGGTGACAGATCAAAACGGTTGTACTACATCTGCAGTTGGTATCATTGAAGAAGCAGATTGTGACCTAGATGCCTATCTTGTTTGTACTTCGAATACTTCTGATATTTATAAAGTAGACCCAGATCCAACTATTTTATCTTATCAATGGTCCGTGCCAGTAGGTGCCAATATTATACAAGGGCAAGGGACATCTCAAATTACTATTAATTGGTCAAATGCCACACCTGGTTTAGATCAGGTCTGTGTACATTCTATAAATGATTGTGGGGAAAGTTCTGATGTTTGTACACCCGTATACATTAAAACAGTGGTGCCAGGCATAGCTTTTTCTAATCCCGTTTGCGAAGGGTTGAACATTAATTTTGAAGGAAGTGGTGGCGTATACTATCAATGGGCAGGGCCAAACAGTTTTGTATCTAATCTTGCTTTTCCAGTTATCTTAAATGCAACTGCAATCAATAGTGGACTTTATCAAGTGACTGTAACAAGTGAAGATGGATGTTCTGCAAGTACTTCTGTAAATGTGGTTGTTCATACCAATCCTAATATTAGTTTATCCACATTTGAAACATCTACTTGTGAATCTGATAATGGTTCTATAAATTTGACAGTAACGGGTGGCGCAACTCCATATACCTATCTTTGGTCCAATGGCTTCTTTGTCCAAGACTTAAATAATATTCCAGTTGGATCGTATCTCGTTACAGTGACGGATGTAAATGGATGTACTAATAGTGGTATCACATCAGTAAATGCTTCATCTGGACTCAGTTTGGCAAATACAAAGTCAGACGTGACCTGCTATGATGGTAGTAATGGTAGTATCAATTTAACTGTAGCCGGTGGTAGCGATAATTATGAATATCAATGGTCAAATGGCATCACCACACAAGATGTATCAAACATAAAAGCTGGATTATATAGAGTAACTGTCACAGATAAAGAAAATGGTTGCTTAGGTATGACCACTGTAGATATACAACAACCACCTAAATTACAAGCAGACAAAACCGTAGAGCATATTGATGCATTTGGAGCATCTAATGGAGAAATAGAAATTTCAGTTTTTGGGGGTTCACCAGCATATAATTATGATTGGGCTGACCTTAGTGGTTCAAATAATCCTGCACAGAGAACAAGTCTGTCAGCTGGTCTATATATAGTTACGATCACAGATACTCAATCTTGTCCAGAGGTTGTTGCACTAAGCCTTAATCAACCTGAAAGTCCATTAACACTTAATATTTTACAGACTAATATTACTTGCTTTGGAAGTGCGGATGGTATTGCAAATTTAACAGTGACAGGAGGGAATCCGCCATATACTTATTTATGGTCTACGGGGTCTACTCGAGAAGATTTAACTGGTCTCGTCCCTGGTGTATATACCGTAACAGTGACGGATGCAATGGCTGTTAGTAGCACAATGGCTGCAACAATTGTACAACCACTTGCTATAAATTTTAATGTTTCTAAAACTGACGTTTCATGTTTTGGAACCAATTCTGGAGCTATCACACTTAATCCTTCAGGAGGCACCTCTCCATACACTTATAGATGGTCAAATGGAAGTACTACCAAAGATATTTCAAACCTTAATGCAAACAGCTATGTAATTACCATTACAGATGCAAACGGATGTTCAAACACATCTTCGATTGATATCAATGCTGGAAATCAATTAAATGTCGTTGATGATATTACACATGTTTCTTGCGCTGGTTCAGCGGTAGGTAGCATTGATATATCTGTTTCAGGAGGTAACGGAAGTTATGAATATCTCTGGTCCAATGGTGCCACTTCTCAAGATTTAACAAACATCTCAGCCGGCAATTATATCGTCACTATCACAGACTCAGCACTTTGTAGTGCAGTGGTATCTTCTTCGGTGGTTGAACTTTCATCCATTGCGGCAGAGAGTTTCGTTTCACCACTTTCATGCACAGGTGTCACGACTGGTAATGTCGATCTAGTGGTAGGAGGAGGGATGTCGCCTTACACCTATGTTTGGAATAATGGTTCGACTACCGAAGATTTAAGTAATATACAACCAGGCATTTACACAGTAACCATCACAGATGCAGGTAGTTGTAGTATTCAACATATCGTAAATGTGGTAGAACCTACATCGCTTACAGTGAATGCCATTCAGACATATACAGATTGTTTTGGCATTGATCAAGGAAATATTAATACCACAATTTCAGGTGGTACTGCCCCATACAAATATGCATGGTCTAATGGTTTGTCCACACCAAATCTTACTAATCTTGCAGATGGTGTGTATATACTCACAGTGACCGATTATTCAGGATGTTCGTCGACTTCTATTTCTCTATTAGCTCAACCTTCTAAGGTAGTAGTTACAGGTGGGACTATCCCCAATTGCCCTGGTGAGTTAAATGGTAGCATTATGGTTTTTACCACAGGTGGATCGAGACCTTATATTTTTAATTGGTCTGACGGTGGACCCAATAGTACAGAAAGGACAGGTTTAGGAGCTGGATTTTATAGTGTCACCGTTATTGATAATAATGGCTGTAGTGCATCTACAACATTTGAAGTTAAACCACTGACACTTGACTTTTTTAATGTGATTCCTTCATGTGGTCGTGATCCAGAAACCGGAAATACTTACGTAAAAGAAAATGGTCAGGTTTATGCTAAAGTGACAGGTGGTTTAGAACCATATAACTACTCTTGGTCTACAGGAGGCAGTTTGGGTTACATAGAAAATCTACCACTTGGAAATTATTCTGTAACAGTAGAATCCAATGGATGTACCATTTCAGGGGAGACAGCCTTATCAGGTAATGTTTGTATTCCACCGGTTGCGGCAGATGATTTTTATCTGACAGAAATGAATGTAGGTGTCAACGGTAACCTTGCTATAAATGATTACGATCCCAATACAGAATATCCACTTACTTTCCTTCCTTTGGGATATATCAATGAAGAAGTAGGAATCATCAAATGGGATTCCACCTTTAATGGTGAATTTCAATTTACGCCGGCAACCAATTATTTTGGAACATTTTCATTACCTTACCAAATTTGCGATACACTCAATTTATGCGATATTGGTAATCTAACGGTTCGTGTAGAAAAACCTGTACTTGGCTTGGCCAAAGAAATTTCTTACGGTCCTATCAATAATGAAGATGGAACTTATGACTTTACATATACAATTCTTGTGGAAAATAAGAGTTTATTTCCGCTGACATCTGTCCAAATTACAGATCATCTAGATGCTACTTTTCCTAATGTCATTTCATATTCCATCAATAATGTCAGCAGCACTCAGTTTTCGATAAATAATGTATATAATGGATCAAACAACATTAATCTACTGGTAGGAAATGATGTATTAGCTCCCTTAGCCACCGGTCTGATTACCATTGATATGACATTGACACCAGGACAAGAACGCGGTCCTTTCAATAATTCTGCTTTTGGGTCAGCTATTTCTCCACTAGGTGTTTTATTTACAGATATATCTCAAGATGGTAATAATCCCGATCCAGATAATGATGGCGACCCTACGAATAATAATGACCCAACACCGTTATTGTTCTGTCCAGCTGCAAATTTCACTGGACCTACTACGATCTGTATAGCAAGTACTACCACTATGACTCCTTCTTCAGGAGGTACGTGGGAAAGTGCTGATACTTCTATTGCGACAATTTCTAATAATGGTGTAGTCACTGGTATTTCAGTTGGCTCTACAACATTTACATTTCATCAAAATGGTTGCTCATCAGAGCCATCAATACCAGTTACTGTGATTGGTCAAGTTGCTCATGTGATTGGATCTACTTCCTTATGTTTGGGATCCACAACGACTTTATCACCATCATCTGGTGGCACTTGGTCCAGTACAAATCCATCTGTAGCGACTGTCAATAATGCAGGAGTAGTAACAGGTGTAGCCAATGGGACAGCCACCTTCCGTTTTACAGAAACATCCACAGGCTGTACATCTTTACCAACACAAATCGTCAATGTCAATAATAGGCCACTCATAACAATCACAGGTCCGACCTCTATTTGTGTAGGGGGCAGTACTTCACTTTCTCCTACATCAGGTGGCGTTTGGACAAGTAGCAACCCTTCTGTAGCGACTATAAATAATGCTGGTGTTGTGACAGCTATTACTCAAGGTATTGCGACTTTTACATTTACATTATCATCAGGGTGTGTCTCCAATCCGAGCAATCCTATCACCATAAATGGCAAACCCACAGCTACTATTAGTGGTGATCAATCCATTTGTATAGGTGCATCTACCCAACTTATACCTTCCACGGGAGGTACATGGGCAAGTAGTCATCCATTGATAGCTTCTGTTAGCAATAGCGGTCTAGTGACAGGTATCACTAATGGTCAGGCTACATTTATTTACACTGAAACTTCTAGCGGCTGTGTGTCCAATCCTTCATCAGCTGTCCAAATAAAAATAAAACCTACCATCTCACTAACAGGTGATGACGAAGTCTGCGCTGGTTTGACTACTTCATTTTCCCCATCTTCAGGAGGTATTTGGACTAGTAGTAATACAGCTATTGCAACGATTTCTAATGCTGGTCTTGTTTTTGGAGTGGGTCCAGGTCAAGTCACGTTTACATTCAGAGATAACACTACTGGGTGTAATTCTGATGCTAGCACAGCTGTCACCATTCACCCAAAACCAATAGTGAATTTTATTTGTCCTTCCGTCATATGTGTTGGTGATAATTCAGGCTTACTACCAGAAGCAGCTGAAGCTGGTGGTACTTGGATTAGTAGCAACAACGCTATTGCCCAGATAAATCATGAAGGCGTCGTAGTGGGTATCGCTGCTGGTTCCGTTACATTTACTTATACAGCACCAGAAACTGGATGTATTTCTAATCCTTCTGCGTCTATGACCGTCATTGGCAAACCAGTGGTAAATATCGTTGGTTCATCTACTATCTGCATTGGTACAACTACCAATTTGTCTCCTTCTACAGGAGGTACGTGGACAAGTAGCAATACTTCGGTAGCAACTATAAATAATTCTGGTGTTGTCACAGGTGTCTCACCAGGTACGGCTATTTTTTATTTTACAGAAACATCTACGGGTTGTATTTCTCAAGCTTCATCTCCAGTCACTGTCAATCTACCTCCTACAGTCAGTCTTTCAGGACCATCTACAATTTGTGTTGGCTTTACGACCAATGTACTACCATCTTTAGGTGGTGTTTGGACAAGTAATAATCCAGGTATAGCCATTGTCACCAATTCAGGATTAGTGACAGGTATATCAAATGGGGTAGTGCAATTGACCTTTACTTCTGGCAATGGATGTATTTCAACCACTCCGCTCCTTATAAACGTTAATGGTAAACCAAGCATCACGCTTAATGGTCCTTCATCAATCTGCATTGGCTCAAGTACATCGTTTTTACCATCTTCAGGTGGTGTTTGGGTGAGTAATCATCCTAGCATCGCAACCATATCTAATAGTGGTATTGTTACAGCTATTGCGCCTGGAACGGCGACATTTACATTCACTGATAATATTACTAATTGTATTTCAATAACTTCCACTTCGATTGTGGTCAATACTAAACCAGCGGTAAATATTTCAGGTTCAAATTCTATTTGCGTAGGTGCGATGACCACGGTAACACCAACAGTTAATGGCACCTGGTCTAGTAGTAATCCTGCAGTCGCTACCGTAAATAACATTGGTGCAGTTTTGGGTATTTCTGAAGGTTCGGCTACATTTATATTTACACAAACGGCCACAGGATGTGCTTCTGATCCGACTACTTCTATCCAAGTAAAACCAAAACCTAGTATAGAAATAATAGGTAATGCTTCCATTTGTATTGGTTCTAATACTCAACTTTTACCATCATCTGGAGGCACTTGGACAAGCACACAACCTAGTGTAGCTAGCATTAATAGTGCAGGTTTAGTGACTGCTCATCAAGCAGGAAGTGCTAGATTTATATTTACATCAAGTAGTACTGGCTGTCTTTCTAATCAATCAGCTCCTGTGCTTGTGTTACCAAAACCAGCTGTCTCTATACTGGGAAGTACAGAGATTTGTATAGGAGCTACCACGACATTATTGCCTAATACTGGTGGAACATGGACAAGCAATCATCCATCCATCGCAAGTGTTTCGAATAGCGGCATTGTGACAGGATTGGCAGAAGGAAATGCCACTTTTACTTTTGTAAATTCAGAAACGGGATGTACTTCTAACCCGACTCTACCTGTTTTGGTACAGTCTACCAGTAATTTAAATTTATCAGATATCTCATCTTTATGTGTGGGTTTTAGTGCAACCATAACAGCATCTACCCCTGGTATTTGGACAAGTAATGATCCAGATATTGCTACAATAACCGCTGGAGGTGTCGTGACAGGAATAGCAGCTGGTTTTGTTAGCTTTACTTTTCAAGACAATTCTGGACTTTGCAACAATGTAGTTTCTACAGATACGATACAAGTTGATTATTGTATTATGCCAGATTTTAATTTTACGTCTGTGAATGTTTTGGTCAGTGGTAATGTTCACACCAATGATATGGTGCCTTCAGGAGCAACTTATGGTACGCCAATATTGCAATCTAAACCAATGGAAAGTATAGCCACAGTGGTAATGAACACTGATGGAAGTTACACGTTTGTTGCAAATCAAAAAGGCGAATACATTTTTTCAGTACCTATTTGTGCCAATGGATTTTTTGTTAATTGTCCGACATCTTTGCTTACCATCAATGTGACTGATATATTGGAACCAGGCAAAAAACCATTTGCTAATCTTGATTTGGCAACCACTTATGCCAATATAAATCCAACTTTATCTGGCGAACCTGTTACTATTTATTCACTTTCGAATGACTTCTGTCTATATGGAAGTGGATGTAGTCTTGACCCATCAAGCGTGGAAGTTATAGGGCAGCCTTCACATGGCGCAGTATTGATCGATATTGATGGAAATGTCATTTATACACCTGAAGCTGGATTTGTCGGTGATGATACCTTGCGATATAAAGTTTGTGTCACAGGAGAATTTACCAACTGTGCAGAAGCAAATCAAATCATCCATGTTTTATCAAGTGGTTTCTTTTTCTCCAATGCAACCTATGCAAGTGATGATTTTTATTTTACAAATCAATCGTCGCCAATAGTGAGTAATGTCTTGCTAAATGATTATGATTTTGAAGGTGATTTACAAGAAGTAACATCTGATGGTAGCGTTTCTTTGCCGGTTAGTATATTTGGAGGTAGTTATTATCTTGATTCTAACGGAGATTTTACTTTTACACCAAACAATGGATTTTCTGGTTCAACTTCGTTTGTATATGAAGTATGTGATGTTAATGCGTTATCAGTTTGTGCAAAAGCC
>JBGSOH010000430.1:0-4552 GCA_041739205.1 Saprospiraceae bacterium | reverse complement strand
TTTAAAGCTATCTCCAAGAAAGCCCTTTTGCACTCTATTTTTTTTATTGTATGGTTCTCTAGTAAAAACTTTGGTTATTTTGCCTTTAGGATAATAGTTTAATTCTTCATTTATGACCCGATCTTCGAGTATGGAAAACTTGTAGTGATATTTTATAGCATTTTTGTCCAGAAATATCAATTCAAACTCGCATGGCTTATCTTTACTGTCTATGTCAAAAGCAAACGATTCGTATAATTTAATCTTGTGATCTACCTTAGGCTTATTTAGAATAAAGAATATAACTTGGAACAAAGCTCTGATTATATTTGATTTACCTGATGCATTTGCACCATAAATGATGGAAGTATTTAATAGTCTAAACATTTGTTTGTCCTTACCTACTTCAAAAACATTATCAGGCTTATGTGCATACGAATTTGCTTCCATGGAGAAGACGGTTTCATTTTTGTATGACCGATAATTTTTCATTTTTAACTGAAGCAACATAAGTAAAAGATTTGAAAGATTGGACAAATATAACCGTATAACTTATATTAATGTCAAATAATTGCGTTTAATTCTTATTTTTTGTATAAAATATACAAATATTGACAATAAAACCAAAATGACTATCTTAAAAGCTAGTTTATTTCCTTTTTGCTATACCATGTATCAGGTCTTGTATATCTATTTTTGTTTGTCCCTTCATCAGCATTTCTTTGATAGCATCTTCGCAAGCCCGGACGATATCAGAATAATTTAGACCTTCAGCCATTTGTGCTATGCTGCTATAATTTGGTTTTTTAATGATGCTGAATGCCTGTAGATGTTTTTTGATGATGGAAATGATATCCTCAGCGGTCGGAAGTGGGTAT
This sequence comes from Saprospiraceae bacterium, assembly GCA_041739205.1. GTDB lineage: Bacteria > Bacteroidota > Bacteroidia > Chitinophagales > Saprospiraceae > OLB9. The sequence goes on along the minus strand of JBGSOH010000430.1, from coordinate 3,695 downwards.
TGGATCACGTCGTCAAATCTCCTGAACAATGCCTTGTCCAGAACTTCTGGCATATTAGTAGCTGCAATGATGATGCTGTTACTTTGGTCTTTTTCTATATTGATAAGAAAACTATTGAGTACCCTTTTGATTTCTCCTACCTCATGTCCTGTATTGCGATGTGATCCGATGGAATCAAATTCATCAAAAAGATAGACGCCTCTGTGTTGATTCATAGCATCAAATATCATGATCAACTTTGCTATCGACTCACCCATATATTTGGATACCAGTCCGTCGAGCCTGACTATAAATACGGGAAGACCTAGCTCACCAGCTAGTGCTTGTGCTGTCATGGTCTTGCCACATCCTGGAGGACCTGTCAATAACAGCTTGCGACGTGGAGTGAGATTATATTGCTGAAAGAGCTGCCAGTTTTTTTGTTCTGAGATCAGTTTTTCTAATGGCTCTCGGACATCAGCATGCAGAACCATGTCTTTCAGCTTAATCTTCGGTTGAAAAACATCGAGCAATTCCTTAAGATCACGCTGTGAAGCCAGTATTGGTATAGTCCTACTTCGGTCTGCAAAAGACTGGTTGTGATTTTGTTTTGCTTTATCTATAAGTGCTTTAAGCTCTTGGGCCAATGTGGCATGACCTTTCTGAGCTTCCGCAGCAGCAATCTGTATTGCAGACGAAAAAAATCGATCTGCATCTCCGTCTCCGAAAGACTTTATTAAACTTTTTATTTGTTCGGTTGCTGCCATACCACAAAATTACATCAATCTATGTACATAACGTATATAATATAAGTATATTTTGTCATTTGAATTGAAATATACATCTAATCATCATACAAGGATCAAGCCAAAAAACATCTGACATACTTGCTACATTCTCTAACCACCCATACTCAAAATATCAGATTGATCAGAGTTTTTTGGAGGGATTGGGAAGTGGTGATTATTACTTCAAGTTTAATTTTATTTCTAACATTGAATTGAGAGTTCATAGTGTAGAATTAAAATTTACACCACCTGTAAGCTGGTATTTGATGTAGTGTTCTACACTATTTAATTCGTTGAATGACATATTTAAATTTAATTATTAACTATCAGATATTCCTTTATAACTTGAATTAATGCCACAAATGAAAATCCGGAGCTCATTAGTTCTTGATTTTTTACGTTTATTCTTATTGTATCTCGTATTTCTAAGTAAAGGTTATCTGCCTGTACAATTTGTTCATACTTTTCGTAATCGTTAAGGCCCATTGAAACCAATGGTTCAATATTAATTCTAACAGCTAATTTCGATTTTATATACTCCTCTGTAACTAAATCCATACTTGAAGGCCGTTCAATAGAAGCCAGACAGTAATTTTCAGGATAAAGTAAACCAAGCTTGGCCTGACTTAGGGCTAAATGAAGGATACTACCAGAAGATTTGCTGTAAGATTTCAATTCTATGTAAAATTTCTTACCGTTACTTGAATTTGTGATCTCAAAATCATGGGAACCAATTCCATCGTGTTGAACCTTTGTACAATTTGATTTAATTCCAGAATTCAATAAGGCTTCATTAAATACTCTCTCAACTCTTTCACCTATTTCCAGTTTAAATTTGAAATCATCATCATCCTTCTTCATCATTTCAGCATATTGCAATAATTTGGTCATACCTCCTTCAACCGATTCTAGAATTTTTGCCAACTCTACCACTTCATCAATATTGCTTGAAATCGTATTTAAATCATCTGTTGTGAGGTTTGACTCAGCTAATTTAGAAAGCGAAGACAATTTCCCACTTTGTGCTATGGCTAATACTTTTTCTCGATCATCATCCGCAATAGTTTCCAAAAAAAGCTGTGGTTTTTTCTGTGAAAACCATTTAAATAAGGAAAGTAGTTCTGCTTCATCTTTACCACAATCAGCAATATATTTGAACATTAACTTCAATCCATTTTGAAATTTATTACCCACACGATCACTTTCTGATATTGAGCTAAAACCATCATCAATTGCTTTTGATAAATCTTGTTCTTTTTTTGTTTTTGTCTGAGGCAGGAGATTTGCAATACCTTCAAAAGATTTGTGAAGTAATAACTTTCTATATTCTGTACCACTTAGTACATCATAAATCTCAATCAAGTTGGGATCTAAACTTTCATCATAGTTAACGTCATCTTTACGATGTACAAAATCACCCAATTGATTTGGTATAATTTTAAATTGATCAAGGAAATTTTCATCTATACCTAAAGTGAGTTCAATCAACTTTATTAACCAAGTTTCTGCATCTTTTATCTTTTGCTGCAACTCACTTAAATTAGAAAGTTCTTCTACTAGCTTCAGTAATTCCTTCAGCTCAAATTTGCAAGATTTGAATACATTAAAATCCAAGTTTCTAAACCAAGGAATGTAATCATCTTCAATTGGTATTAAATCCGGCATAAAAGAGGAACACAATGAATAAAAATCTAAAAGTCTATCTCTTTTCAATTCTTCTTGTGTGAAATAAGGGATTTTTAAATCATTAATTGTTATTCTGGAATTTACCGTTCTAACTACTTGTGAGGATGACAGATGATTTTTAAGTGGCATAATTACATTATCGGAGTACCATTTCTTCTCAGAATCTTCGCCAGTATAGTATGTCCAGTTTGCAATATTGTAAAACCCATCCAAATCTTGTGCAACCAAATTATTTATTAGATCTTGATATGCTTTAATTGCAGAAGAAATAATGTTTCGATTGATTGTGTCTACATTAGATAATTTAATTCCATCACGTTCAGTTTTAGGAACAAATTTTCCACTGTTAATTGCTACAGGGCAAGAAAAGTTTTCTGTACCAATCATAGGCAAAGAGCAGAATAGCTTCGTTAGCTTTTCTGGGTATGGAAGAATATTTTTATCTGCTACCCTAACAATTACTGTCGAATCACCTTCTGTTTGCAATTCAAAAAACCTTTTTTCTTCATTTTCGTTAGTGTTGGCATCATTCTTAGTTTTTATAAGAACAGAGAATTGATTGCCCTCAAATTGAGGAGTGAATGAGCGACTGATATAATTGACAAATGGCGTATTGTAATTTTTGATTTTTACCTTTTTTACTTTAGGCATAAACGCCAAGGTATAAGGTAATACTTCATAAACATATTCTAATCCGGCAGAAACTGCTTGTCCCTGCTTTATACCTGGCAAATTTCTAGTTAAATCATACGTAAAAATAGTATCAAAACTTCCAGGAGTGTAACTGCCTAACTTAAGGCTTTTATTTGATTCCTGCGATGAAACAGTTATTGCGTGTTTAAGTATTTCTTTATCTGTAAAACCAGATCTATCTAAAGTGAATAGAAACTTATGATATTCTTCTCTCTGCTCAGATTTTAATAAACCGTTTACAGTTATATGCGATGAAAGAACATGTGTTGAAATAAACCCGGTACCAAACTGACCAATTGTATCTATGGTTCGGGTTTCCTTGTCATCCTTACCTGAATCTGGCGCTATAAGATTTTCGGTATCAATAGGGCGAAAAGGCTTTCCGTTGTGTTTGAAAATTACTTTATCGGCATGCAATTCTAATTCTACCTCCACTTCATCATTATAATCAGAAGCATTTTGCAAGAGCTCCCAAAACCAACGTCTCTGTAATTTTTCAATATCTGATGGAATACTTTGAATTTTTTCCAATATGCGCTTAGCAGGTAT
>JBGSOH010000427.1:0-14205 GCA_041739205.1 Saprospiraceae bacterium | reverse complement strand
ACCAAGATATCGTTTTCATAGATCAAGGCTATGCTACCACCATCAAATTTAGGTTCTACACAATATTCTATTTCGGTTTCTGATGGAAGTCCACAAAGTTTTTTGATGGTATTGTCGAAATCTTGAAGATCATCTTCATTGTACGAATTATCAAGAGATAACATAGGTACCGTATGCTGTACAGGTGGTAAATCCCCTGAAAGATCATTGCTTACCCTTTGTGTAGGCGAATCAGGTGTGACCAATTCAGGATGGGCTCTTTCAAGTGCTTCTAATTGTTTATAAAGAATATCGTACTCAAAGTCTGAAATCAGAGGATCATCTTCTATGTAATATTTTCGTTCATGAAAAACTAAGACATCTCTAAGCAGCGTTATTTCATTAACCGTAGCTTGCTTATTTAAGAATGCTCTTGTTTGATCGGTATAATATGTTTGAGAATCAGAAGAATGCATAGAGTCCATTTATTATTTACCAACAAAAGTAATAGAATTTACAAATCGAGACGAATTTTTATCTTGATTTGTATGTAGTAATAGCTTGGCCAAAGATTTCTTTTGATAAAATATTTTATAAGCTCCAGAAGTGAAATTTAAAATCCATTATTGTTTTGTCAATAATATTTTCTCACCATTTGCACCTGTGATCAACATCCTTCCATTTTCTATATAATATCTACCAAGTTCTAATTGTTGAGACTTTCCACCTTCTGTAATGTGTAGATAGATTTTGCTATTCTCAGTCCACCAATACAAACCTGGCACAACACCACTTCCTGCTCCAGATGAAGACCCAGAAAAATTGCTACCACCGACTACTGTGGAACTGCCTCCATCTCCCATAGACCCATCTGCATAAAAGACCATACTTTCTCGAGTATTCATAGCGCCATAACTTCCATTCGAACTATAGCCAGAACTGTAGTTGCTTTCTTTTACCCAGGTGCCAACGACATTTCTATCTCTTGGTTTATTTGGAATCCCAACAGTTATATTTGTTGATTCAACTTGATTTACTGTTTTCTTTTTATTAAAAATAACATGCATATCGTGTTTTTCACCCAAGTAATCAAAGGTCAAAATAGCATTAAAAACATTTGATTGTAGTGTACCTGACATTGCAAATTGTAACCCAAGTTTAGACTCTATTGCTTGACCTGTAAAAGAGTTATTATTTATTATCCCAGATACATCGTACTTGTTTTGACTATCCTGCATGTTGCCAACTACATTATTTCCACCATTTGATGTCAGTGATAAAGAAATATTATCTCCATTAAAGATACCTTCATAAGTGCCAACAAAAACATTTTGAGCATTTATTAGTAAAGAAAAATTCAGGCAAAAAGATAACAAAAAGTACTTCATTACTAAACGTTTTCAGACAAAAAAACTAACATTACCCAAAAATAAGGCTAAAAACAATAAAAGTCAATATCGATAACGTTTTTCCAATAAATACTTATTGCTTTTCCGTTTAATCTGCACTTTCTACTTCTTCATTATGATTTACCCCATGTTGATGCACTGTATCAATACCCATTTCATGATGATTTTCATGATGATGCGTGTGTTTAGTTTCTTTGAAAACTACTATATTTTGTGGTGTTTCCGTTGTTGTGGATTGACTTTCCTTGATTTTATGTGTTAAGTTTAAAGCAACATTTTTAAATGATTGAATTGGGCTTTTTCTTGAAGGCCATTTTACAATAATTTCTTCTATTGATTTGGCATCACCGAGACCAATGACTTGCTCCAAACTAGAGCTACCGAAAGTTCCGCCAGCACCTACCCATCTGTAAATGCTCTTTTGTTTGCCATTTTTATCTGTCACTTTCACTTGGATCCTTGCGCCAATAGCAGATCTATTACTGACCGTTCCTTCAAGATTTAGCTTGACCCATTTGGTGTTTTTTATAGGATTTTCAAAAAGCAAATTATAGGCAACATCACCTTCGAATGCGCCGCCTTGCACACAATATATATCCACATCACCATCATTATCCAAGTCTCCCATAGCTATACCATGACCTTTTTGGATATGTCCAAAACCAGCATTGGTCTCATCTACAAAATTTTTCCCTTGATTATTTCTGAAAAATCTATTTGGTACTATCGTCCTTAAATCTGGCGCTCCTGTCCCTGCATATACATCAGGATAGCCATCGTTATCCACATCTCCGACACTACATCCCATCGCATATACAGCGGTGTTAAAGCCTAACTTAATAGTCACATCTTCAAATCTTTCACCACCTAAATTTCTGTATAACTTTGGCTTTTCGCCAGATGATTCTTTACCTAAATATTCTAGTGAAGCATCTTCTGCTAAGTTTAACAATCTACTTGAAGAATAACCAAAAACTAGCAAGTCGAGATTTCCATCATTATCATAATCGAAAAATATATTAGGAAAACTAAATTGTGGACCTTCAACTTTTACACTTGGGGCAATGTTCTGAAACTTCCAATTTGAAAAGTCTTTACCACCACGATTCATAAATAGTTTGTTGTTTCCTCCCATTACGGATATATATAAATCAGGAAGACCATCATTATTTACATCACCAAAATTGACACCTTTGCAAAATTCTACTATATCAAGACCATATTTTGAAGCAACATTTGTAAAAGTACCATCACCATCATTGCGATATAATTCATTTGGGTGAAGACTTTCCATTTCTTTTATGGATTCATTACCTACATACAAGTCTAACCAGCCATCACCATCATAATCTCCCCAAGTTGCTGTCTGAGTTGGATGAAACGATAGTACGCCAGCCGATTTTGTGACATCGGAAAATGTACCGTTTCCATTACTTTTTAGCAGCGAATTAGGAATATTTCCACCCAAATTTAGCCAACCACCACGCATAATAAATATATCAACAAATCCATCATTGTTATAATCTGCATGTATCGTATTCAATCCACTTGTCAGTCCTTTTAGTCCTGCAGCTACTGTTACATCTTCATAACCACCATTTTTATCACTAAAAAACAACTTGCATTGTTCTTGTAAGCCATAAGCAGTGACAAAAACATCAAGATGGCCATCATTATTAAAATCTTCCATATTCACACCACCAGACATGCCTAGTACATCAAGTCCAGTTTTCGTGGCAATATCTTTGAAGTAGGGAAGTTTGTTGTTTTTACCATATGATGGCACTGGTATTAACCATTGTTTGGGTACATCTTGTGGATATTTGCCCAATGTCATATAAGCAATATTTAATAACCATCTACAACTCAAATCGTCGGGATATTGTGTCAATATCTTTTCATACATTTGGATTGCCTTTTCTGAACCAGTTTTTATGGCATGAAATCCTTCTTCTTGAAGCGGTATGATACAGGATGATGCCGTATGGTTTTGTACGCAATTTTGCTGCTCACCTAGTCTTAAGTATGCAATAGCCATCTTTTCATGAATCATTTTGGATATATCATTCATAGGCATATTCTCAGATGCAGCTTGTGCTAGAAATGTTTCAAAAATACCAATGGCATCTTGTGTTTTTCCTGCATTCAATAGTTCATCTGCGCATTGAAACAATAGTTTTGATCGCTCTGAAACATTCTGTGCTGCATCGGACTTTTGTTTGTACAGTACCGCCATTTTGTAGTTTAAGTTGTAACTCTTAGTTGGGTCACTTATTTGGTAGATGGAGTCAAGCATTTTTACCATGTAGGCATTTTCAGGACTCACTTCTTCTAAAGAGTTGCTAGATAATTTTTCATGTTGAGAATGATCGTGACTAGAATGGTCGTGTTTACAAGAAGCTAATGCAAAAAGCATCAAACTTAAAAATAAGAAAGACTTCATTTGGTTCGGCTTTAATAAATATCTAGTCCCACTTCATTATTCAAAATTTGATACATAGGTATCACTTCATGGAAAATTAAGTACACTAGAAAAATTTGGTTAAGGAACTCTTAACAAATCAATTAGTAGGATGTTCAAATCACGAAAATCCAAATACAAAAAAGGCCACAATGAAACAATCATTGCGGCCCATTCATAAGGTGATTTTTAATACTAAAGTACGAGCAAATTCTCCATGGAAACCTTGCCTTCCATTGCGGCTTTAATATCTGATATCTTGACTCTATGTTGTTCTAAAGTGTCTCTATCTCTGATGGTAACCGTATCGTTTTCAAGTGTTTCGAAATCTATGGTCACACAATATGGTGTACCGATAGCATCTTGTCTTCTGTACCTTCTACCTATGGCATCTTTTTCGTCATACTGACAGTTAAAAGACAACTTCAGCTTATCATATACTTCGGAAGCTACTTTGGTAAGTTCTTCTTTATTCTTTAACAATGGTAAAATTGCCACTTTTACAGGTGCAAGTGCAGGATGCAATTTTAAAACCGTACGAGTAGAATCTGCACCATCTGCATCAGGTACATTTTCTTCTACCAAGTTATTAGCGATCATGGCAAGGAACATTCTGTCGCAACCTATAGACGTCTCTATCACGTATGGCACATAATTTTCATTGAGTTCAGGGTCAAAATACTGCAATTTTTTGCCAGATAAATCTTGATGTTGACTCAAATCAAAATCACCACGTGAGTGAATACCCTCTAATTCTTTAAATCCAAATGGAAATTCAAACTCGATATCAACAGCTGCTTTTGCATAATGTGCCAAGTTTGCATGATCGTGAAATCTAAGTTTGTCGCCACTTGTACCCAATGCTTTGTGCCATTTCAATCTTGTTTCTTTCCAATATTGATACCATTCATCTTGAGAACCAGGACGAATGAAAAATTGCATCTCCATCTGTTCGAATTCTCGCATGCGGAAGATAAATTGTCTGGCTACGATTTCATTTCGGAATGCCTTACCGATTTGTGCTATTCCAAAAGGTATTTTTTGTCTTGTTGACTTCTGTACGTTAAGGAAATTTACAAAAATACCTTGTGCTGTTTCTGGTCTCAGGTATAGCTTTCCTTCTTCACCCGCTATATTTCCTAGTTGGGTATTAAACATTAAATTGAACTGACGTACTTCTGTCCAGTTGCGTGAACCCGATTCCGGACAAACAATTTCGTATTCGTCTATCATGGCTTTGAGATCATCCATATCACCTGCAGTCATAGCTTTTGCAAGACGGCCAAGAGACTCATCTATTTGCTTCTGACGTTCGATTATTCTGTCATTAGTCTCTCGAAATTGTTTTTCATCAAATGCATCACCAAATCTCGCTTTGGCTTTTTCTATATCTTTTAGCGTTTTTGCTTCTATTTTTTCGGCATAACCTTCTATCAATTGATCCGCTCGGTACCTTTTTTTAGAATCCTTATTATCCACTAAAGGATCATTAAATGCGTCAACGTGGCCAGAAGCTTTCCATGTTTTAGGATGCATAAAGATTGCGGCATCTAGACCTACAATGTTTTCGTGCATTTGTACCATAGACTTCCACCAATAGCTTTTGATGTTGTTTTTTAGTTCCACGCCATAGGGACCATAATCATATACTGCGCTCAGACCATCATAAATTTCACTTGACTGAAAAATAAACCCATATTCCTTACAATGCGCAATCAAATTTTTAAAATCCATCCTAATTTTTATTTATATTCTTAATGAAGGGGCAAAAATACGACCAAAGTATTAAAAATTTGTTTTTTATTGAAATAATAGACACACCAATTCAAATAAAAGTTGTTTTTTTGTCGTATTAAATAATCAAAACACCTATTTTATGTCAAAGTATTCTATCGTATTTCTGGCCCTTGCTTTTGTTAGTATCATTTCTTGTGGTAAAGATGAAGAAACCAAAGCAGAATGTGCAGGAGTTACGCCTACTTACACTAATGGAGTTAAAGCTATTTTGGATGCGTCATGTGCTACAGTTGGATGTCATGTTGGACAATTTGCAGCAAATAACATGGACTTAAGTACTTATGCTACTGCCAAATCTGCAAGTTTAAATGGTAAAGTATTACAATCTATTAAACATGAGTCTGGCGCTAAAGCAATGCCTCAGGACGGTACTAAGCTTTCAAATGACTTGATTAAAATCGTAGAATGTTGGATTCAAAACGGTGCGCCTGAGTAATCTTCATTAGCTACACCCAAGCCAAATAGGGCATAATCATATTTTATTGGATCTTCACGGTCGAAGAGTAATAGACTATTGGTCAATTCTTTGACCGTTTGCCAATCTCTTTGTTTTCTGGTGATTAATGCAAATTTTCTTGCATATCGCTCCACATGTACGTCTAGTGGTATCATTAGTCCTGACATAGGTATAGTCTTCCATAAACCGAAGTCTACTTTGTTGTCATCATGTCGTACCATCCATCTAAGATACATATTGAGTCGCTTACAAGTAGCATTTTTGGCAGGTGTAGCGACATGTTTTCTTGTGCGTAGTGGCGCAAATTCATTATCAAAAAAATATTGATGAAATCTTATCAAAGCTGCTTCTTGATCATAAGGAACCATCTTATCATTATGAAATGCTACCTCTAATGTGTCATGTTTAAGGTAATGACGCTGAAGAAAATCTACAAAATATACGATATCGGTAGCTTGAAAAGTACGATGTTTGAATCCTAACAATACTTTTCTGTCTTGTTCAGTATGGTTTTTGATAAAATCATATGGTGTATTATCCATCATGCTCATAAGTTCCTTAGACTTCATGATGATGGTTTTTCTATTTCCCCATGCGAGTATTGCACTGAAGAAACCAGCTATTTCTATATCTTGTGATGCAGTATATCCATGTGGAATACTGATAGGGTCTAACTCAATAAAATCTAGGCTATTGACACGACTTACCACACCATCCAAATAAGCCTTTAATTTTAAAGACTCATTTGATAAGCTGTTCAACATGTGGCACTAATTATTTGAGTGTCTGTTTGATTTCTATGATTTCGTATCCTTCTATGACGTCACCTGTTCTGATATCATTGAAGTTTTTGATGGTAACACCACATTCAAAACCTCCTTTGACTTCTTTAGCATCTTCTTTAAATCTCTTCAATGAAGACAACTCTCCGTGTGCGCCTTCCTTCATCGGGAAGATAACGATACCGTCTCGTATCACGCGGATATGAGTATTTCTAGTGATCTTACCTTCTGTGACGTAACAACCTGCGATGGTTCCAATTTTCGACATAGTGTATGTCTCACGTACTTCCACTTGTGCCACGATTTTCTCTTCCTTGGTAGGTTCGAGCATTCCTTCCATCGCCGATTTGATTTCTTCGATGGCTTCGTAGATGATGGAGTATGTCTTGATTTGTACACCTTCTCTTTCTGCAAGAGTTCTTGCATTTGCAGACGGTCTTACCTGGAATCCTATGATGATGGCATCTGATGCAGAAGCCAACAATACGTCTGATTCTGCAATCGCACCTACTGCTTTGTGGATGACATTCACTTGGATTGTCTCTACAGAAAGTTTGATCAATGAATCCGCCAATGCTTCGATAGATCCATCCACATCTCCTTTTACGATAAGGTTCAATTCTTTAAATGTACCTAAAGCTAGACGTCTTCCGATCTCATCTAGAGATATACGTTTACTTGCCCTATTGGATTGTTCTCTTTCTATTTGTGCACGTTTAGCAGCCAATTGTCTAGCTTCTTGGTCAGAATCCATGACTTTGAACTTCTCACCTGCTTGAGGTGCACCACTTAATCCTAGAATTAATGTAGGTGTAGAAGGACCAGCTTTTTTGACTTTTTTGCCATGTTCGTTAAACATTGCCTTGATCTTACCAGAATATGGGCCTGCTACAAGCGAATCTCCTATTTCCACACTTCCGTTTTGGACAAGGATCTTTGTAACATATCCTTTTCCTTTATCTAAGGATGCTTCTATTACAGTACCCGTACCTTGTCTATCAGGATTTGCCTTCAAGTCAAGTACTTCTGCTTCTAGAATTATTTTTTCAAGCAATTTGTCAATGTGAAGACCCTGTTTTGCAGAGATATCTTGAGATTGATAAGATCCACCCCAATCTTCTACCAACAAATTCATTGCTGCTAATTCTTGTTTGATTCTTTCAGGATCTGCACCTGGTTTATCTATCTTATTGATGGCAAATACCATTGGTACTCCAGCTGCTTGTGAGTGACTGATTGCTTCTTTGGTTTGTGGCATCAAATGGTCGTCTGCTGCTATGATGATCACTGCAACGTCTGTAACCTTTGCACCTCTGGCTCTCATGGCTGTAAACGCTTCGTGACCTGGAGTATCTAAGAAGGTAATCTTCTTATTATCAGGACCCACTTTTACCTCATAAGCTCCGATATGTTGTGTGATACCACCGGCTTCACCACTAGCAACATTTGCAGATCTAATATAATCCAAGAGAGATGTCTTACCATGATCCACGTGTCCCATTACTGCGACTACTGGGGCTCTAGGCTTAAGATCTTCTTCAGAATCTACGATAACATTTTCTTCTTCTACATCTTCTTCTGCGCTGATAAACTCGACTTCATGGTCAAATTCTCCAGCTACTAGTTCGATGATTTCAGCATCAAGACGTTGATTAATAGAAACGATGATACCAAGACTTAAACAAGTGGTTATCACCTGAGAAACAGGCACATCCAATAAACTAGCTAACTCAGACACAGACACAAACTCCGTTAATTTGAGTTTAGTTTCTACGTTTTCGCTATCTATTTGTTCTTGTTTTTCTCTCTTAACGTCCCTATTATCTCTTCTTATTTTCTGACGTTTGTTTTTACCACCTACATTAAGGCGGGCCATGGTTGCTTTGATTTTGTCATCGATCTCCTTTTGAGATACTTCTTTGACTTCTTCTCTAGCTGGTTTCCCTTTTGCTGGTGCACCACCACCGGCACCTGAAGTTGCTGGTCTATTAGGTGCATTTCCTGTACGTGGGTCTGGAACTGGAGCCCCAGTCGGCAACTTTTTACGCTTACGTTTGCGTTTCAAAGCATCGTTTGCAGATCCTGCTTGTGTTGTTCCATCAGCTTTGGCTGGTTGGCCAGGCTGTGGTTTGGATCTATCTACAGGTTTTGGTTTGGTAGAACTATCCAGTTTACTGGTATCTATCTTACCCATAATCTTAAGACCTTTCAGTTGTGGTGTTTTTGCTCTATGCATCACCTCCTCTGACCCATCGCTATTTGTATTTTCTCTAGTTTGAGCATCTACTTTTTCAGCAACTGGTTGTGGTATTTCGACTTTTATTTCTTCTTTTTTAACCTCTGGTTTTGGTGCTTCAACCTTTGGAGCTTCTACCTTTACTTCTTCTACTTTCTTAACCTCCTCTTTGACAGGTTCTGGTTTGACAGGCTCTACAACTATTTCTTTTTTCGGTTCAGGAGTAGGTGTAGGCTCCACTGGTGTTTCTTCTACAGATGTAGCTGGTGTTGGAGTAGGAGTAGGAATAGGTGTTGGTGTTGGTTTCGGTTTGTCCAACTCTATTTTACCTAAAACTTTTAGTCGAGGTGCTTCTGCTTTTACAGAAAAAATTTCTTCCTCTTTTTTAGCTTCTACCACTGGCTCTGGCACAACTGGAGTTGGTTCTGGCTCAGGTACTACTACCGGCTTATCTAAATCAGCTAACTTGGGGATAGTAAATAGTGGTTTAGGAGCAGGCTTTTCTTCTGCATGATGTTTGTGGTCATCTTTTGTATTAGGTCGAGTACCTATTACAATCTGATCCGCCTTTTCTTTTACAGCCATAGATGTGCTGAATTCCTTCAAGAGGACACTGTGCATCTCGTCAGAGACTTGAGAGGTAGGTTTGTTCTCGATGATGTGACCCTTTGAAGCAAGGAAATCTACGATCGTACCAAGACCTACATTCAGTTCTTTTGCTATTTTTACTAATCTTTCTGCCATTAGCGATTTAAAATATTTAAAATAATGTCTAGTCGTCTTCAAACTCAGAAGCTAATATCTTTAACACGTCATCTACCGTCTCCTCTTCTAAGTCTGATCTTCTAATTAATTCTTCCCTATTCAAGGAAAGAACACTTCTGGCTGTATCACAACCTATATTTTTTAGGGCTTCGATTACCCAGTCTTCGATTTCATCTGAGAATTCATCAAGATCCACGTCCTCAATTTCTTGTTCTTCGTTATCTCGAAATACATCTATCTCGTAATTAGTCAACTTACTTGCCAACTTAATATTGCTTCCACCTTTACCTATCGCCAATGATACTTGATCTGGCTTAAGATATACGGATGCTCTCATATTTTTGTCGTCTAGAGATATACTCGTAACCTTAGCAGGTGTTAGTGATCTTTGGATGAAAAGAGATACATTATTTGTATAATTAACAATATCGATATTTTCGTTTTTCAACTCTCTTACGATACCGTGAATTCTCGAACCCTTCATACCTACACAAGCGCCTACTGGATCGATTCTATCATCATAAGATTCTACAGCTACCTTTGCTCTTTCACCAGGCATTCTGACTATCTTTTTGACAGTGATGAGTCCATCTTCTATTTCTGGTACTTCTTGCTCTAACAATTTTTCTAAGAAACCATTATCGGTTCTTGACAACATGACCATTGGTGTACCATTACGCATTTCTACACGTTTGATAATACCTCTGACCATATCACCCTTTCTGAAAAAGTCTCCTTTGATCATCTCTAATCTAGGTAATACCAATTCATTTTGGGTAGCGTCGTCCATGACGAGCACTTCTTTTTTAAGGATTTGGCTTACTTCACCTACGACTAGATCGCCCACTCTATCCATGTATCTCTTATATACATCATCTTTTTCAAGATCCATGATACGAGATATCAATGTTTGTCTCGCTGCCATGATAGATCTTCTACCGAAGTCTTCAAGTGTCAACAATTCATAACATTCTTCACCGACTTCGTAAGCTACATCTATAGATTTTGCTTCTGTATATGATATCTGAGCTAGCTCATCTGTCACCTCTCCATCGGGAACAATCTGTCTAACTCTCCACATCTCAAGGTCACCATTATGTGTATTGACAATGACATCAAAGTTGTCATCTGAGCCAAACTTTTTTCTGATCAATGTCCTGAATACATCTTCAAGAACACGGACCATCGTAGGCCTGTCTATATTTTTGCCTTCTTTAAACTCTGAAAAGGAATCTACTAAATTCATTAATTGAAACTTATTTTAATTTTTGACTCAATTATGTCTTCAAATTTTATTTCATCAGTCACCATGACCTTTTTATTTTTTTTACCTTCTTTTATTTTTGTCTCGTATTCCACGAATATTTTATTATCTTCTACTTTAGTAAGTAAACCTTTACTACTCTTATGAATGCTATGTTTGATATCAATGGTCCTACCTATATTTTTTGGGTATTGTCTTAATTGTTTGAGTGGGCTGCCAACGCCTGAAGATGACACTTCCAATGTATAACTTTCTCCAAAAACTTTGTTTTCATCAAAAATAGCCTCCAACCATCTACTTAACTTCTGACATTTCAAAAAATTGATGCCACCATCACTATCTAAAAATACTTCTATTTTATTGTTTTTTATCTTAAAATCAACTAGATAAGTATCCTCGAATTCAAGCTCTCGAAGACCGCTTTCTATTAATTTTTCAAATTCTGAATTATGCATAAATAAGGTATAATAAAAAAGGGAACTGGTCTGTCCCCTTACTCTTTTACTCTTTCGTGCCGCAAATATAGGAAAAGTTTTCGTAATATCAATATTTTGCCAAAAGATATTTTTTGTGAGCCATTATTATTCCTACATTTTGAATGGATACGACTTCTTTTTTTACTTCATCTACATTCCTAAGAAAAACTTATAAAATTAAATAATCTTCCCGCCATTTCTTCATACTTTTGCGACCTCAATTAAAAATAATTCACGTGGCTAAATCAATTTCTCTTAAATCCGCCGACAACATTCGAATTCTTTCAGCTGCAATGGTTGAAAAAGCTGCCTCTGGTCATCCAGGTGGCGCTATGGGTGGTGCGGACTTTATCCAAATTTTATACATCGAGTTTTTATCTTTTGATCCAGACGATACTTCTTGGCCATTCAGAGATAGATTTTTTCTTGACCCAGGTCATATGTCTGCCATGCTATATTCGCAATTGACACTTTGTGGGTGGATGAGTATAGATGATATTAAAAATTTCAGACAGTGGAAAAGCGTCACACCTGGCCATCCTGAAGTTGATCTGAAAAGGGGAATTGAAAACACTTCAGGACCACTTGGATTAGGTCATGCTTTTGGCGTAGGCGCAGCCATTGCAGAGCGATTTTTGGTAGAACGATTTGGTGAATGGATGAGTCATTATGCTTACTTATACATTTCTGATGGAGGTATACAAGAAGAAATATCACAAGGTGTAGGTAGAATAGCTGGTTTTTTGGGTCTAGGTAATGTCATTATGTTTTATGATGCAAACGATGTACAATTATCCACAACCGTAGGAGAAGTGACATCAGAAGACACGGCAAAGAAATACGAAAGCTGGCATTGGCACGTTATCACCATTGATGGTAATGACGAAAATGAAATCAGAAAAGCCATTTTAGCAGCACAAGAAGTAAAAGATAAACCATCTTTAATTATAGGAAGAACCATCATGGGCAAAGGTGCCGTCAAAGATGATGGATCATCACATGAAGGTCAAGTAGAAACACATGGTAAGCCTTTAGGAAAATCAAAAGCATCTTATGCAAAAACCATAGAAAACCTAGGTGGTAATGCTGAAGATCCATTTACTATTTTCCCCGCTGTAGCAGAATATTACCAAGGTGTGTTGAATGATAAAAGAAAAGCAGCAGCTGACAAAAAAGCGATTTACAATCAATGGAAACAAGCAAATCCTGACCAATCTGCTATCTTGGACCAATATTTAGCTGGCGAACTGCCAAGTCTAGATTATACCAAAATAGCATTGGGAACAAATGATGCTACTCGTAATGCATCATCTAAAGTACTAGGTTATCTTGCCGAAAACGTAGGAAATATCATCGTATCGTCTGCCGATCTTTCGAATAGCGATATGACTGAAGGTTTCCTAAAAAAATCTAAAGCATTCCGAAAAGGAGATTTTTCAGGCGCATTTCTTCAGGCAGGTGTATCCGAACTTACGATGGCCGCTTTAAGTACGGGTATGGCACTTCACGGTGGTGTGATCCCATTCTGTGCGACGTTTTTTGCATTCTCTGATTACATGAAACCAGTACTCAGAGTAGCAGCATTAATGGAAAAACCTGTGAAGTTCATTTGGACACACGACGCATTCCGTGTAGGCGAAGACGGACCTACGCACCAACCCATAGAACAAGAAGCACAACTTAGACTCTTAGAGAAATTGCATAACCACTCAGGTCAACCATCATTTGTGGCACTGAGACCGGGCGACAGTGCAGAGACCGTAGCTGCTTACGAGTATATCTTAAACACCCACGACAAACCAACAGGTCTTATCCTTTCTAGACAAAACATAAATGATATTGCGCCTATAAATGGTGATAGACTATCAGAAGCAAAAGCGCTAACCAAAGGTGCTTATACAGTTTATCATGGTTCTGATACACCAGACATCATATTGATAGCAAATGGATCAGAAGTAGCTACATTGATGGATGCAAGACCAATATTAGAGTCAGCACACAATCTGAAGGTAAACATAGTTTCCGTACCGTCCGAAGGACTTTTCAGACAACAATCCAAAGAGTACCAACTAGCTACCTTACCTAATGGTGTACCTGTATTCGGTCTGACAGCAGGACTACCAGTGACACTAGAGAGCCTTGTAAAAGATAATGGTAAAGTATTTGGTATGACGCATTTCGGATATTCAGCACCTTATACCGTACTTGACGAAAAATTCGGTTACACAGCTGATAATGTCGTAAAACAAGTATTGTCGTTATTAGGTAAATAATATTACCACCCGTTTTCAAAAGGGATAAATTGTTATTTCTTCTGAAAATGGGTGTTTTTTTTCTTTGGGTTTATGGATTGTGGTTGTAAGGATAGAAATTTTATTCAGTGCTTACCGATAAGTAATGTTCTTTTAAATAAAAAATTAACGAGTTTAAACACAAAACTATTCAAATATTATAATGTCAGATTTATAAGATATTGATGTTAAAGCATTAAATTTTGAGTCCCCTCTGAAAAGTGCTATTTTTTAAATTTTGCATAAAATAGTACTCTTGGGCGGGTAGGTTAACAAAATGATTTCTTG
>JBGSOH010000445.1:0-3425 GCA_041739205.1 Saprospiraceae bacterium | reverse complement strand
TTCTTCAGATTTATCGAAATAAACTATTTCCATACATCATCCAATGTTATGGTTTTATATTCCCCTTTTTTGTATTTGGATCTATTTTCTTCAACCATTGCAATGAAAGCTGGATCATATTCTTTCTGATCATTTCCTATTATTTCATATGCCACCTCCATTTTTTGTAAGAACTGAATAATTATTTCCTTATTCTCTGAATCAGGGTGTATTAATAAAGCTTCCATTTTTTGAAATATTAGATGTTAAATGAAGAAATGTTATCTTCTTACTATGAATGGCAAGCAAAAATTACAATTTATTAGTTCCCATCAAAATCTAAGTTTTCAAAAATAAGAAAGTATCATCCAAAATAGAATATTTAAAGGATGGTTAATTTTAAACCATTTCATATACAATTGCCCTACCTAGTTATAAAAATAAACTGTGCACCAAGTTCACTCAACACAAATAAACACAAATTTATTTCGGGGTCTTTGTAGGTAGCTATAAAATCTTGCGCCTTGTCCATAAATATCAACTCTTTTGTCACAAACTCTTCTAGGGTAGAAGCATTGACGGACCATTTGAATTTATCACCTGCTTCTATGAGCGATACGCCCATGTGAAGTTCTTGTTGGTGAACTATAAATATGGGATATTTAGACACATTTTCATCCAAAATAACATCAGCCGCTTGTGCCAATATTTTTTTATACGGTTGTAATTGCTGTTGGAGAGCCAAAAACTGATCTACGCTTGCCATATATTAGGTTCTGAGTTTTAATTTAGCAACACTTTCTATATGATGTGTATGTGGAAACATATCTACGGGTTGGATAGCGATGGTCTCATATTTTTCACTAAGTAAAGCAAGATCTCGAGCCTGCGTAGCAGGATTACAACTGATGTACACGATCCTAGGTGCTTCTAGTTGTAGCAAGGTTTTGACCACATCTTCATGCATTCCTACTCGTGGTGGATCTGTAATAACTACGTCAGGTTTGCCATGTTTTTTTACAAAACTTTCATTCAAGATACCTCTTACATCACCGGCATAAAACGTAGCATTGGTGATTTCATTAAAAGCCATATTAACATTCGCATCAGCGATAGCTTCTGGTATTTCTTCTATTCCTGTGACGTGTTTGACTTTGGATGAGACATAAAGTGCAATACTTCCTAATCCTGTATACAAGTCATATACATTATCCGTTTCTTTTAGTTCTGCAAAATCTAGTGCCACATCAAATAATCTGACAGCTTGTTTTGGATTGGTCTGAAAAAACGACTTTGTACCTATTTGATATTTTACATCTCTGAGTTTCTCCACTATATAAGATCTACCTGACCATAACGCCACATCACGATCAAAAATCGTATCATTTACCTTGGTATTAATGACATAGTTTAAGGAAGTAAGTTGTGGAAACTTTGCTTCCAACTCACCCATGATGGCTTTAATTTTATCACCATCATGATGGCCAAAAATCATGATCAACATCCACTCACCTTGTGTTGTATTGCGCACAATCATATTGCGGAGAAAACCTTTCTGTGACTTGATATCGTAAAATGAAAAATCATGTTCATGAGCGTACGTCCGCACAAAATTCCTAATCTGATTGGACAAGTCGTCTTGCAAAAGACATGTTTCTATATCCACAATTTTATCAAAAGATCCTGGACAGTGAAAACCTACCGCACCAGGTTGGTCTATGACTTCATCTCCTGCTGCTTCTTGAGTGGTGATCCATCTTTTGGAAGAAAAACTATATTCTAGCTTATTTCTGTATGTAAAATTGTCTTCACATCCTATGATAGGTAAGACTAGACTTTCGTCCAATTTTGCAATTCGCCGCACACTATCTTTAACAGTTTGGAACTTATGCCTTAATTGTGCTTCGTAGGCTAGATGCTGCCATTTGCAACCACCACATACACCGAAATGTTGACACGCAGCTTCTATTCTATCAGGTGAGTAAGTAACAAATTTTGTAACGATGGCTTGGCTCATAGATTTTTTTCTTCTATATACCAATACATCCGCTACGTCACCAGGTACCACACCATCTACAAATATCACTTCACCTTCTGAAGTCCTTCCCACTGCTTTGCCTTTATCAGCTATTCCTGTGATGAGCAAGCTGGAGACAGATTTCTTTTTTCTGGCCAAAATGATATGGTTTTATATACGTATCTTAATTAAAATATTCCTTCATCCTATCGAAAAATCCCTTTTCTCCATCTCCTGGTTTAGGATTAAAATTAGATAAGGTTC
The DNA here is from genome assembly GCA_041739205.1 of Saprospiraceae bacterium. Classification (GTDB taxonomy): domain Bacteria; phylum Bacteroidota; class Bacteroidia; order Chitinophagales; family Saprospiraceae; genus OLB9. The sequence continues at coordinate 1,165 of JBGSOH010000445.1, read as the reverse complement.
GCATTTTTTCTAATAATTGGGTTTCTTCAGCTGTCAGGTTTTTTGGTGTCCATACATTGACATTGATCAACTGGTCTCCTTTGCCATATTGTTGCATACTCGGAAATCCTTTGCCTTTTAATCTCAATATCTTGCCTGATTGTGTACCTGCAGGAATTTTTATTTTCACCTTTCCCGATAGCGTTGGCACTTCTGCTTGTGTACCGAGTGCAGTATCCGCAAAATTCAAAAATAAGTCATACACCACATGATTGCCTTCTCTACTCAGATCAGCATGTGGTTTTTCTTCGATACTAATGAGCAAATCACCTGATGGTCCGCCCGCTTGACCTGCATTTCCTTTACCACGCATAGACAATTGCATACCGTCTTGAACGCCTGCAGGTATTGGAATTTCGATCAATTCTTCATCCGTAGTACGACCATCACCACGACAAGTGCCACATGATGCAGTGACTTTTTTGCCGCTACCATTACAAGTAGGACATACTGCTGTTGTTTGCATTTGTCCCAGGAAAGTATTTTTTATTTGCCTTACATATCCCGACCCTTGGCAAGTACCACACGTAGATATACTACTTCTATCTTTGGCACCTGATCCATCACAAGTTTTGCAAGTGACTTGTTTTTTTACTTTAATTTTTTTAGTGACCCCTGCTTCTATTTCTTCTAAGGTAAGTGCGACTTTTATTCGTAGGTTGCTACCTTTCTGTCCTGTCCTGCTGCGTGATCCACCTTGTGATCCACCAAAAAAGCTTTCAAACGGACTTCCACCTTCGCCAAATACATCACCAAAATGTGCAAAGATATCTTCCATATTCATTCCACCGCCTGAAAATCCGCCACCACCCATATTTTCCATACCGGCATGACCATATCTATCGTATCTAGCCTTTTTATTACCATCGCTTAGTACTTCGTAAGCTTCCGCAGCTTCCTTAAACTTGTCTTCTGCCGCTTTGTCACCAGGATTTCTATCAGGGTGAAACTGCATAGCTACTTTTCGGTAAGCCTTTTTTATGGTTCCTTCGTCGGCATTTTTATCTACGCCTAATATTTCGTAATAATCGCGTTTCATTATATGTTACAGTTTTACGCTGTGTCGATTTTGATTTAGAGAATATATTATTTACCTACCACCACTTTGGCATGTCTGATGATCTTG
>JBGSOH010000437.1:0-2364 GCA_041739205.1 Saprospiraceae bacterium | reverse complement strand
AGTATGATCACCATTGGTGGTTAAATTCAAGTCTAATGAGTAAAAACATGATCCCATACGCAGAAGCCATAGATATCATTTGTCAGCGCACTCAGGCATTGACACCAACCACGAAGCGCATTTCAGATACGCTTGGACTTGTGCTTGCAGAAGATATATATTCGCCTATTGATATACCAGGATTTGATCAGTCAGCTATGGATGGGTATGCTTTATGTCTGGGAAATGAGGATGTAAAACCATCGTATATAATTGGTGGCGAAGTTGCTGCGGGAGATGCTCCTGATAAAGCAATTGATACTAATATTGCCGTAAGAATATTTACCGGTGCTGCTGTGCCTAAGGGATTTGACACGGTCGTTATGCAAGAAAAGACAAGGATTGAAAATGGAATCCTTTTTATCACAGATGATCTTGTTGCAACTGGTCAAAATGTGCGTTTGCAAGGTGCAGAAATAAAATCTGGTGTTTTGGCTATGAAAAAGGGTAGTCCTTTGGCACCTGCAAGTATAGGATATCTATCAGGTATGGGCATTAGAGAGATATCCGTTTTTCCCAAACCAAAAGTAGCACTGATCATCACAGGGAATGAACTTAAACAAGCTGGTGAACCGTTGGGTTATGGGCAAGTTTATGATTCAAATTCTTATACGCTCACAGCTGCCTTACATCAAAAGGGGATATCGGATATTCAAGTAGTTTGGGTCCGAGATGATCTTGAAAGCCTTACAGAAGTGCTTAAAGTTGCAATAGAAAGCAGTGATTTGGTCTTATTGACAGGAGGGATTAGCGTAGGGAAATATGATTACGTCCTAGAGGCAACACAAAAAAATGAGGTGGATTTACAATTTTATAAAGTCAAACAACGCCCCGGAAAACCTATTTATTTTGGTACCAAAGACAAGACTTTGGTCTTCGGATTGCCTGGTAATCCTGCTTCTGTTTTGACATGTTTTTATGTCTATGTTTCTTTGGCCATTGACTTACTTTCTAATCATAAAAATAATAATTGGACAAATTCAGTCTTAACGGATGATTACGAAAAAAATAGTGGCCTTACGCATTTTTTGAAAGGACATTATGCTGATGGACGAGTTAAGTTTTTGGGCGGTCAAGAGTCCTTCAGGTTGAGTTCGTTTGCCGCAGCAAATTGTCTTATTCGCATAGATGAATCAGTAACGGAAGTGGTATCAGGATCGATCGTGGACATTTTACTTTTACCAACATAAAAGATATCATGGAACCGTTGATTTTTTATGGTTTATTATTTGTGGTGGCGCTGCTGTATGCGTCTGTAGGTCATGGCGGTGCGAGTGGATATTTGGCATTGATGGCAATTTTTGGGATGAGTATAGATACGATGAAGCCATCGGCCTTGATTTTAAATTTGTTTGTTTCTCTAGTTGCATTTGTTCAGTTTTATAAAGGTGGGTACTTTAATTTTAAGTCTTTTTTACCGTTTGCCTTAGCTTCAGTGCCACTGTCTTTTGTGGGAGGATTGATCCATGTTGATAGTCGTATTTACAAGATATTATTAGGTGTGTTTTTGATGTTTGCAGTAATTAGAATGTTATTTTTTAATGATTTTAAGCGTACTGAGAATGCTTCTCCATCACTAATTGTATCTTTACTCATAGGTGGTAGCATAGGTTTTTTATCAGGACTTTTGGGCATCGGTGGTGGTATCATTTTATCTCCAATTTTGATATTGTTGTATAGCATGAATCAGAAACAAGCTGCGGCTATTAGTGCTATTTTTATTTTTGTAAATTCTTTTGCAGGATTGAGTGGTCAGTTGGCCAAAGGCGTAAACATTGATCCCCAAATATATATTTATGTAATTGTAGCATTTGTGGGCGGCTCAGTAGGTTCGTATCTAGGTGCATCAAAATTGAACCAACGAGCGTTAAAATATGTCTTAAGTCTTGTGTTGTCTATTGCCATTTTTAAATTATTAAATCAATAGAGTTCACGCCGAAAACACAAAATGACTGATAATCAACCGTTTTTACCCTGAACCTAAATGGAAACGCTTGATTATCAATGCAGTAGAAGTCAATATTTTTCATTTTAATTGAACTAAGGACTTTTCGGAGTAGACTCAATCAATAGAAGAATAAGGACCAAATCAAATTGTATGAGGATAAAAATATTATTATTTGGACAATTAAAAGAAAGGTTGGGTGCAGATTTTATTGAAATAGAAGGTGCAGGGGATAGTGATTTGTTGATGGTGAAATTAAAAAGTGAGTTTCCTGTATTATCTGATATATCTTTTAGAGTAGCTGTAGATAAAAATTTAGTTTCAGGAAAGGTTGTTTTAAGTGAAAAATCGGAGGTAGCTTTGTTGCCGCCTTTTTCGGG
>JBGSOH010000414.1:0-12519 GCA_041739205.1 Saprospiraceae bacterium | reverse complement strand
GGTTATTACAAACATCTTGTTTGTGTATTAGCTTAGAGTAGACGCTAAGCTAATACACAAACTTAGTATGATGACAGACCTTTGACTATCTTACTTTAAGCTATTTGTTTGATAATAAAAGCTTTGTGGCCGTTCCTTATTACTTAATGTTAAGTCGCTGAGGCTTTATGAGAAGTCATCTAAGCTTTTTGCTAAGTCATTAACACTTCTGGACTGAGCAATTTGGCTTTATGTTAGAACAATAAAGCTTAATGGCTTCCTACTTAGACTTTTGGTTAGGTCGATTTAGCTTTATGACTATACATTATTACTTATTGATAAGTCGTCAAGGCTTTATGACTATTCATTAAGGCTTGGTGTTAAGTCGTTAAGACTTTGTGACTATTCAGAAATGCATAGCGTTCATTCATGAAGGCTTCATGGTGAATCCTTTAAGCTTATTCATCAGACACCAAGGCTTCGTCGCTAGTCGTTAAGGCTAACCATTAAGTCATTAAGGCTTTCTGTCCACTCATTTAAGCTTTTTGGAGACTAGATAAGCTTCAACTTTAACTTGTTATCTCTTATTTAGTGGTTCGATAAGCTTAATGAAGTACTTATTGATCTTAATCGATTTTGATTTTGTAAATATCGATATCAGTATTGTATAAATCAATATTAAAAGAGAGAATATCAATATTAAAAAAGTGTAAATCGATATTAATATTTTCTATATCGATATTGATTTAGAAAATATCAATATTGAAGGAGAAAACAGCCATGTTGATTTATACGATATCAATATCGATAAAGTCTCATCAATATTAAGATATTGTAAATAAAGATTGATTTAGTATGAATCAATATCAGGATAGTCTACATCCATATTGATGAATGGAGTATGGATATCGATTTAGTCTTTGTTTATGTAGTGATGGAAAAAGAAAGCAAAATACCGTTAAACTTAGTGTACTTACAAAGCTTGAGTTAGTTTAAACGTCTCGTTTATAAATTGTAAAAAAAATCTTCGATATTGATAATCAAGCTAGAACTTGAACTAATGTTGGCTTAGCGGAGACGTTAAGCTAAACGGTCGGTCGAAACCCAAGCTCCAATTAAATTTCTCACTTTTTGTGGTTATATTAGTGTCATTTTGACATATCTTATTAAATTTGCGACTTTTTACAAACATTGATCAACATTAAATAAGGATTATGATCTCTAAAGCAGACATTTTCGGTTACACACCAAAAAAAGAATATTCTAAGTCAGTTGCTTACTTTTCTATGGAGTTTGCCATTGACCAATCTCTAAAGATATATAGTGGAGGACTTGGTTTTTTGGCAGGTTCACACATGCGTAGTGCTTATGAACTAAAACAAAATCTGGTCGGTGTAGGAATGTTATGGAAATATGGTTACTACGACCAAATAAGAGGAACAAATGGCGCTATGAAGCCAGAATATGTTCAAAAATATTATTCCTTTCTTACAGATACGGGCATTGTTTTTCCAGTGGAAGTACACAGCGCAACCGTTTATGTTAAAGCTTTTTTGCTAAAACCAGATGTTTTTGAATCAGCACCTATATTTTTATTGTCTACAGATATCGATCAAAACGATTCTGTATCTCGTACGATTACAAATAGATTATACGATTCCAATGAAGCTACGAGAATAGCACAATCCATTGTTTTGGGCATTGGTGGCGCTAAGTTAATGGACATTCTTAATATGGGTACGGAGATTTACCACATGAATGAAGGTCATGCTTTACCTTTGAGTTTTTATCTATACTCAAAATATAAGTCAATGGCAGAAGTGCAGAAAAGGGTAGTATTCACCACACATACCCCTGAAGTTGCGGGAAATGAAGAACATGATTTTAATCTTTTGAGCAAGATGTCATTCTTTAATGGTATCCCAGACGATGAGGTAAGAACGATGCTAAAAGTAGAAGGCCAAAGATTGAATTATACGTTGAGTGCGCTTCGTTTTGCAAAAATAGCAAATGGTGTATCCAAAATGCATGGGGAAGTTGCCAGAGAGATGTGGTCAGGATTTGAAGGTATTTGTGAAATCACTTCTGTGACCAATTCACAGAACAAAAAATATTGGAAAGACGAAATTCTAGAACAAGCGTACGAAAATAATGATGATAAGGCACTTCTTGCACGTAAAAAGCAAATGAAAAAAGACCTTTTCAAGATCGTTGCTGACCAAACTGGAAAAGTATTTGACGAAAACGTACTGACACTTGTTTGGGCAAGAAGATATGCAGGATACAAAAGAGCAGATATGATCACTGCCGATGCTGCAAGATTCAAAAGACTGTTAGAAAATAAAGATTTCCCAATCCAAATCATTTGGGCTGGAAAACCTTACCCAGAAGATTATGGTGCCATTGATACTTTTAATGGTTTGTTTTGGAAAACACTCAATATGCCAAATTGTGCCGTATTGACAGGATATGAATTGGCACTTTCTGCTTCACTTAAAAAAGGATCTGACGTATGGCTCAATAATCCAAAGTTGTATAGAGAAGCTTCAGGAACCAGTGGCATGACAGCAGCAATGAATGGTTCAGTTAATTTTTCAATTCCAGATGGATGGGTACCTGAATTTTCTAATCATGGCGTGAATAGTTTTTTGATCGAGCCAGCAGATAGAAACATTCCTGAGACACAACAAAACGTCATCGAATGTGACCGATTATTGGATGTATTGGAAAGCCAAATATTGCCTACCTATTACAACAAACCTAAAAAGTGGGCAGAAATTGTTAAAAATGGGATGAAAGATGTGGCTCCAGAATTCGAATCAGGTAGAATGGCGAAAGAATATTATGTTCGTCTTTTTAATGCAGAAGTTAAAAAACACGAATACGCATAACATAAGGTAAACATTGCAGTCATAAAAAAAAATCTTTATCCCTAAATGGTGATAAAGATTTTTTTTTATACTTACCTCATACTTTCACACAATTCCTTTAAAGTCGCATTTCCAGGACACAGATCCTTTTCAGTTAATTGATTTAGTGGTATATGGGTAGTATTCAGAAGGTTATTTAATTCGATACTCTCGGTATCCAAATATAAAAGACCTGTCAATATCTCCTTTTTCTCTTTAGCCTTTTGTAAAGCGACGATGATAGAAAGTTTATCTTCAGGATCCCATTCTGGGGATAATTTATTGAGTGCGAGTAAGGATCCATCATGCATTTCTATGTGTTTGACTTTGGTGTGGTCATAATCAGTAACAATCGTTTCTTTGATCGGAACAAAATCCACTTTTGATAATGCTTCATTGTGTTCTCTCACATAATCATATGATTTGGTAGACCCTGCATTGTTATTGAAAGTAACACATGGTGAAATAACATTTATTAGCGCGAATCCCGAGTGAGACAGCCCTGCTTTTATCAGTGGAATCAATTGAGATTTATCACCACTAAAACTTTGGGCTACAAATGTAGCTCCGAGTTCTATGGCAAGTCCACAAAGATCTATGCCTTCAAACATATTTGCCTGTCCACCTTTCGATATTGAACCATGGTCAGCAGTGGCAGAATCTTGACCTTTTGTGAGTCCATAACATCCATTATTCATCACGATGTATGTCATATTTAAGTTTCTACGGATGACATGTGCAAATTGCCCCATTCCAATAGATGCTGTATCTCCATCACCTGATACACCCAAATATACCAAGTCTCTATTGGCTAGATTTGCACCGGTTGCAACAGAAGGCATCCGACCATGAACGGAATTAAAACCATGAGAATTGCTGAGGAAATAGGCAGGTGTCTTTGATGAACATCCTATACCTGATAGTTTAGCCACTTTGTGTGGTTCGATATCCAATTCAAAACATGCTTCTACAATGGCAGCGCTTATCGAGTCATGGCCACAACCCGCGCATAAGGTCGACAATGCACCTTCATAATCTTTACGATTGTATCCCAAAGCGTTTTTTGGCAAGAGTGGATGTTGGAATTTAGGTCTTATATATGTCATTTGGGATTGTTTTAAGCAGTAATAGTGGTTGTTTGGTTTATTTGTTGAAGGATAAAATCAGCAGTGATTGGTGTTCCATCAAAATTCAAAACTTTAATCAATTTTTTGGGATGAATATCTAACTCATTGATCAATAAAGCTCTCATTTGCGCATCTCTATTTTGTTCTATGACGTACACAACATCATGATTGTCAATAAAATCTGCTACATCCTGATGGAATGGAAATGCTTTGATCCGAATAGCATCGGTCTTTCTTCCTTGACTTTCCAGTATGTCTAATGCTTCTTCAGCGGCATATCTTGTCGTACCAAAAAATATAATTCCAGTGTCAGATTGATTTATTTCTTGATAATAATCAGGTTTAGGAACAAGGTTTTTGGCTGATTCAAATTTTTTAAGTAATCTATTCATGATCCTAACATAAGTATCCGAATCTTCAGAATAATTTGCTTTTTCATCATGCGAAGACCCACGTGTGAAATAAGAACCTTTGGTAGGATGTGTACCTGGTAAAGTCCTATATGCAACGCCATCACCATCTACATCTGTATATCTTCCCCATGATGCCGCACTTTCTAAATCTGATTCATTCAATACTTTGCCACGTTTATAAGTACGGTTGTCGTCCCATACAAATGGTGGTGACATATGGTCATTCATACCTAAATCCAAATCTGTCAGCATGATAACAGGCGTCTGAAGTGATTCTGCCAAATCAAAAGACTCAGCCATCATATCAAAACATTCCTGAGGTGTAGAAGGAATCAACAATACGTGCTTGGTGTCACCATGCGATGCATAGGCAGCTGATAAAACATCTGATTGTTGTGTACGTGTAGGCATTCCGGTAGAAGGGCCAGCTCTCTGTACATCTACCAAGACCACAGGGATCTCTGCATAATATGCCAAACCTAAAAACTCATTCATAAGAGACAAACCCGGTCCACTTGTCGCTGTAAATGATCTCGCACCATTCCAATTTGCACCTATCGCCATCCCTATGGCTGCTAACTCATCTTCTGCTTGTACAATAGAGAAATTGTTTTTACCCGTTTCGGGATCAACTCTCAATTTCTTAGCATAGTCTTCAAAAGCACTCACCAACGATGTAGACGGTGTAATTGGGTACCAAGATACCACTGTGGCACCACCATATACAGCGCCTAGACCTGCTGCCGAATTACCATCTATCAAAATCCAATCTTTGATTAGGTCCCTTCTTTCTACTCTGAACTCAAGCGGATATTTGTATTGAGATCTAATATAGTCTCCACCTAAATGAAGTGCTTTGACATTGGGTGTGATCAGTTTTTCTTTACCTTCAAATTGTTCGGTAAGCAACTTTTCTATTTCCGCAAAATCAATATCCAATAAAACAGCAAGCGCTCCTACATACACAGTGTTTTTGAACAACTGTTTTTGTCTTGGGTCCGTAAATTCGCGATTACAAATTTCCATTAATGGTACACCTATAAAATGAATATCATCTCTCAAATATTCTTCATGAAGTGGCTTGGTATTGTCGTACAGAAAATAACCACCCGGCTTTACGGATGCAATATCTTTTTTGAAACTCTGGGGATTTACACTTACCATCATATCTATGCCTGACTTTCGCCCCAAATATCCTTTTTCGCTGACTCGCACTTCATACCATGTCGGCAATCCTTGTATATTGGATGGAAATATATTTTTGGCAGAGATGGGAATGCCCATTCTGAATATGGATTTGGCAAACAAATAATTTGCGCTCGCCGATCCTGTGCCATTCACATTGGCAAATCTAATAACAAAATCATTTATCCTTATCATACGTAACAGTGGTGTCCTGCTTTTGAAGTGTTATATAAAAATTCTTTCATGTCCCAAGCGGCTGTCGGACATCTTTCTGCACATAAACCACAATGCAAGCACAAGTCTTCATCCTTTACCATGACTTTCCCAGTTTTTAGGGTGTCAGAGACCAAAATGTCTTGTGTTAGATTCATTGCAGGCACTAATAGTTTCATTCTTAATGCTTCTTCTTCATCATTATAAGTAAAGGTGATACAATTGGTAGGACAGATATCCATACAAGCATCACATTCTATACATTTACTTTCTGTAAATACCGTTTGTACATCACAATTAAGACATCTTTGTGCTTCTCTAAATGCTGTTTTTAGATCAAAACCTAATTCGACTTCCATCTTTCTATCTGTCAAAGTTTCCGTTTTGTCAGCTTGTGGGACGGGAAATCTAAATTCAGTAGTGACATCATTGTCATAACTCCATTCATGGATCCCCATTTTGGTGCTGAATAATTTGACATTCGGATCAGGTCTAAGGTTGATGTCTTCGCCTTGACAATATAAATCTATAGAAATGGCGGCTTGATGTCCTTGAGCTACAGCTGTGATGACATTTTTAGGTCCGAGTGCAGCGTCTCCACCAAAAAACAAACCTGATCTTGTTGAAGTAAATGTCGTTTTGTCAACAATAGGCATATCCCATTGATCAAATGTTACGTCTAAATCACGCTCGATCCAATCAAATTTATTTTCTTGACCAATTGCTATGATGACATCATCTGCTTCAAAAAATACATCAGCTTCTCCGGTAGGTACAAGTTTTCTTTTGCCATTTTCATAGACAGCTTCTACTTTTTCAAACATCATTCCTATTAGCTTGCCATTTTCAGTGACGTAACTTTTCGGAACATGATTATCTATAATTGGTATATCTTCGTGTTGTGCATCTTCTTTTTCCCATGGTGATGCTTTCATTTCTGCAAATGGGCTTCTAACCACTACTTTAACTTCCTCACCACCGAGACGTCTAGATGTTCTGCAGCAATCCATGGCAGTATTGCCACCACCTAATACAATAACTCTTTTGCCTATTTTATCAGTATGTTCGAATGCGACACTCGCTAACCATTCTATACCAATGAAGATGTTTTCTTTTCCTTCTTCTCTACCAGGAAGTACTAAGTCTTTGCCTTTTGGCGCACCTGTTCCTACAAAAACTGCATCATAGTTTCGATCTAAGATTGATTTCAGACTGGTGATATATTGATTAAAATGGGTGATGATGCCTAGATTTAAGATCTGATCTACTTCTTGATTAAGTACATGAGCGGGCAGTCTGAATGATGGTATTTGTGTTCGCATCATGCCACCACCTTTGGATTGGTTGTCATATATATTGATCTCATATCCTAATGGTGCCAAATCCCGAGCTACCGATAATGATGCAGGACCTGCACCTATCAAAGCTACTTTTTTACCATTTTTGATGGTAGGAATATCGGGCATGAGATGACTAATATCATCTTTAAAATCTGCGGCCACACGCTTTAATCGGCAGATAGCTACGGGTTCTTCTTCTACACGCCCACGTCTACAAGCAGGCTCACAGGGTCTATCACAAGTTCTACCTAAAATGCCTGGAAAGACATTTGACTCCCAATTTACCATGTAAGCTTCTGTATATTTGCCAGCAGCTATGAGTCTAATGTATTGTGGTACAGGCGTATGTGCAGGACATGCATATTGACAGTCGACTACTTTATGATAGTATTCTGGGTCTTGAAAATCTGTCGGGTTCATAACTGTCTTCTTGATTAAATCGGTTTTGCAATATGATTTATGTGTTAATGAAGCAAAAATATAATTTAAAATGTAAATAGTATAGATTCTTAATAATAAATATTAATTCTAATTAAAAGTGGGTTATAATAATGTGATTATGTAATTTGACTAGAAATTAAATTTTGTATTTATATCAAATGCTTTCCTGTGCTAAAGGAGTTTCTTAAAAAACATATCAAAGTGGATTTATTAGACTTAGTATGACATTCTATGACATTTTGGCATATATGTTTACATTGAGTTAAGATTAAACTGACACTTTTTAAATTTGATGTGCATAAATGACAGTTAAAAACAATTGGCACATTTCATGATATAAGATTGTCATCTTAATGATATTTTTTAACACTAAAAATTAAAATCAATAGTAATATGAAACCAATCAACGACAGAGTGGTAGTTAAGCCTGCTCCGGCAGAAGAAAAGACAAGCGGCGGCATCATTATCCCTGATACGGCAAAAGAAAAGCCACAAAGAGGAACGGTGGTAGCAGTTGGCCCAGGTAAAGAAGGCGTAGCTTTGACTGTAAAAGAAGGTGATGTTGTCCTTTATGGCAAATATGCAGGTCAAGAGATCAATCATGAAGGAGCAGATTACCTTATCATGAGAGAAGATGATATTTTAGTGATTCTTTAAGGACCTTTGGTATTTATTTTTATTAACAAAAAAATTAAAATCGACAAATATGGCTAAGATAGTTAGCTTTGATTCTGAAGCGAGAGCAAAATTAAAATCAGGTATTGACCAATTGGCAAATGCTGTGAAAGTTACATTAGGTCCAAAAGGAAGAAATGTAGTTATCCAAAAAAGTTTCGGTGCACCTATCATTACTAAAGATGGTGTGACTGTAGCTAAAGAAATAGAATTAGAAGACTCTATTGAGAATATGGGTGCTCAGATGGTAAAAGAAGTAGCATCTAAAACTGCGGACGCAGCGGGTGATGGTACGACAACAGCTACCGTATTAGCACAAGCTATGGTAAATGCAGGTATGAAATATGTGACTGCAGATGCCAATCCAATGGATCTTAAAAGAGGTATAGATAAAGCAGTTAGCGCAGTTATAGCAGATCTTAAGTCTCAAAGTGAAGTAGTTGGTTCTGATTTCAGTAAAATCAAACAAGTTGCTTCTATTTCAGCAAATAATGACGATGAAATCGGTTCATTGATTGCTGATGCTATGAAAAGAGTTACTAAAGATGGTGTCATCACTGTAGAAGAAGCAAAAGGTACTGACACTTATGTAGACGAAGTAATCGGTATGCAGTTTGACAGAGGTTATTTGTCTCCATACTTCATTACCAACACAGAGAACATGACTACGGAATATGAAAATCCGTTGATCCTTATTCACGACAAAAAAATATCTAATGTTCAGGAGATCGTACCTGTATTAGAGAAAGCTGTGCAAACAGGTCGTCCATTGTTGATTATTGCAGAAGATGTAGATAGTCAAGCACTTGGTACACTTGTAGTAAACAGATTGAGAGCAGGTCTTAAAATCGTTGCTGTAAAAGCTCCAGGATTCGGAGATAGAAGAAAAGCCATGTTGGAAGATATCGCTATCTTGACAGGTGGTGTCGTTATATCTGACGAAAAAGGATATAAGTTAGAAAATGCAACCCTTGAAGAATTGGGTCAAGCTGAAAAAATCACTGTCGACAAAGACAATACAACTATCGTAAATGGTAGAGGTCAACAAGCGGATATCAATTCAAGAATTGGTCAAATCAAAGCACAAATCGAGACAACAACTTCAGATTACGACAAAGAGAAGTTGCAAGAAAGATTGGCTAAATTAGCTGGTGGTGTTGCTGTTCTTTATGTAGGAGCGGCTACAGAAGTAGAAATGAAGGAGAAAAAAGATAGAGTAGATGATGCATTACACGCTACAAGAGCTGCCGTAGAAGAGGGTATCGTAGCAGGTGGTGGTGTTGCATTGGTAAGATCTATCGCAAGCTTAGTAAACCTTAAAGGAGTGAATGAAGATGAAAATCTAGGTATCCTTATCGTTAAAAAAGCATTGGAAGCTCCACTTAGAATTATTGCAGAAAATGCAGGTGTGGATGGTTCAGTAGTATTCCAAGAAGTAGCTAAATCAACAGGTGCAAATGGATACAATGCTAGAACTGATCAATATGAAGACCTTAAAAAAGCAGGTGTTATCGATCCTACGAAAGTAACGAGAGTAGCCCTTGAAAATGCAGGTTCTATCGCTTCTATGGTATTGACCACTGAGTGTGTGATATCAGACAAAAAAGAAGAAGGTGGCGGAGGCCATGGTCATCCACCAATGGGTGGCGGCATGGGCGGCATGATGTAAGATAATGCTTCCTAAGAGCAAAATGGAGCCTTGTAGATTAATTTCTGCAAGGCTTTTTTTGTGATATAATTTAATGACTTTGATGAAAAATCTAACTCATTCATGACATAACTATTTGTACAAACAAATATATTTCGTCTGCTATTTCACAATTTCTAATTTTGTGCTTACTTTCACGCTTACAAACCATATTTATAGTAGTATGTTAGTCAACTTTTCTATTTGGATTTGACTGAAGTAAATATCTGGGTTATGAGAGATAAGATATATGTTATGAAATGGGGGACTCGTTTTTTTTTGTGGACTTTAATGGTTTTGTAATCTCCGATTGCAATTCATTTATGTATAATAACTTGTGGTCAGTATAAAACTCATTATAAATGCTAAAAATAGTATATCCAAGTTGCAAAGATCGATAATCGGGTTATCTTATCTCAGTCTCAATTAGCTGACTTGTGTCATTATGTTTGTAATTTTTAATATTAAATTGATGAAAAATTGAAATTAATAACTTTTATTCAAGCTATTATTCTTTATTTTGGAACACTACCGACTACATTATCTTGTCAGTCAAAAACGACAAAATATGTCATGGAGATTAATACCTATATTGATTTTGCAAATGAAAATATAAATGGGCTACTACTCTTACAACGATTGTTTGATTATCAAAACCGTGAAGTGCTAGAAAGCCTTGGCCAAGAAATTGGTAAAGTATCAATAATTGATAACAAAAGCCTACCAAGCAATCTTTTTGAAGATCCCGAAGCAAAATTTTTTGAAGTAAGCCCAAATGCATTGTACAATCAAATTAAAGCACATTCAAGTGAATTGCCAGAAAATTATTTAATCACATTAGATTTTATTGTTGATGAAATGCATTACATCACAAACGAACTGAATGATTTAAGATTCCTGACGGAAGAACTTATTTCAGATGATTTGGACGAATTGGAAAGTAAACGTGCAATTTTTGATCAATTTCAAAAAGTGGAGAATTTGTTAATGTCTTATTTGGAAATTCATGTATCACTTGCAAATATTATTGATACGATGACTGCAGAACTAAAGTTAGAATTAGATCTTGTGGAATTTCATAGGTTTAATACTTTCGCAGATGAGATTTATTTCAATAATAGGGATTTAATATTTAGCTTTTATAATAAAGATCTTGAAAATATTAATGCATTTATTTTACAGAACCAAAATGCTCTATTAGAAATAGAAAATTTGGAATTATATCTTCCGAAACACAAAGATTTGAATAAAATTAATGACAGGATAAAAAGTATAAGTCGAAATATGACATATTTAAATGAAAAAACTACCACATTTGAGTCTTATGATTTTGATGGAAACACAGAATTTTTAGTGTATGAACGGTTTTATGCTTACTATAATCACGTATTATTACCAGGATTTAATAAATATGGTAATGGAATTGCATCTGAACTCAACAAAGTAATAGATTATTATAACATACCAGTTATTAAGTATTTAGAACTACCACATTATTTCAAAACTATCCTCCCATTTATCAAAGTTGATTAATTTTTAATTGATGCACAGAATTAAATTATACCAAATTTGATTGCTATAGATGGTGTGAATGTAACGGATTAACTTTTGAGAATTTCAAAAGATTTATACTTCAAATTCCAAACATCATTTTAACCTGCTTGTTGATTTTAAAAAAGAAGACCTATGTTTTCGACTTACAGAGTTTATACTCAGGAGAAAAATTCCAATAAGGAAGGAAAACTTTGGAGATGATATATATGATCTAAACGAAAGATTATTTTAAAATCAGGTTCATAAAATATTGATTATAAAGCTATAAAATTTTAAAAACACCCCAAATACAACACAAAAGTATGTCGTCAACTATACATTATAACGATCCATCTAATAAGCGCCTAATCCGATATATTATTCAAAGTGAAAACTATGTTTGATGTTTTGAAAGAAAATATACAACACAGCCAAACTATCTAAATTGAGTCAAGAATAATATATTTATACTACTATTTCACAATTTCTAATTTTGTGCTTACTTTCACGCTTACAAACCATATTTATAGTAGTATGTTATGTAATAGTATCTACTTTAATTTGGCCTTTATAATCATTTTATTAAAAATCACCACCATAAAATAATATCATGCAAAGAAGAACATTTTTAGAAATAGGAAGCGCCACAGCTTTGGGTGCGATCGTTGTACCGAACTGGGCTGAATCACTTTTAAAGGGAAAAGGTCTAAAAAATATTGGCGTTCAGCTTTACACAGTCAGAGATGATATGCAAAAAGATCCAGTAGCCACATTAAAGAGAATTGCTGAAATAGGGTACAGTCATGTAGAATGTGCAGGATATCGAAATGGCGCTTTTTATGGAAAAGAGAAAACAGAATTCAAAAAGATATTGTCTGATCTAGGACTTAAAATGCATAGTGGTCACGCTATGACAGGTTTTGGAATGCCTGCAGGTACTTATTCTATGACATATGAATGGGAGAAGTATTGTGCAGACGCAGCATTCATGGGGCAAAAATATATTGTTTCTGCTTA
>JBGSOH010000402.1:0-2304 GCA_041739205.1 Saprospiraceae bacterium | reverse complement strand
GCACGATTTATGGATAGTTGTTGATTGAATTCGGTACTTCCTCTACTATCGGTGTGCGCTTCTAACCTAACATTCATTTCTTCGTTAGTTTTCATAACGGACGCAAGTGCATCTAGTTCTTTGGCAGCACCTTTTATGATGTTTGCACTATTGTATTCATAATAAATATTTTCAAAAACGACTACAGCGCCTTTTTCAGTAGGAATTAAGACTTCATCATCTTTTGTTTGTTCTACTTTATCTGTCGATACGACTACTTCAGTCTTTTCTTCTTCATCTTCTTCGCTTTGTGGTTCTAGTACCATATTAAATTCTTTGCCGAAGGTTGCATAATCGTATATCAAGGTAATTTCATTATGATCTTCTGAGCTGAAAGTAACCAAGTACTTTTGTGTTTTTTTGACGTCAAAACTAGCTATTCCTTCTTCATTTGTTGTACTTGAAGGTAGTGATTTACCTTTTTTGGGCGTCAGTTTTAAGAGTAAATCACCGGGATCTTTACCCGAAAGCATATCTACATTGTAACTAGAAAGTGTAAAATTATTGACATCAATAGCGAGTGGTGTCATTGTGATTTTTACATTGTTTAGTGGCTCTAGCGTGAGTTTATCAAGTACGGTCACTTGTGTTTCTACCAATAAATCAGGATTTCTTTCAAATAATGGCACATTTGTTTCAAGTCTATAGATATCGTCTCCACCTTTGCCCCCCAATCTATTGCTAGTAAAGTATCCAGATTTTCCATTTTCACGTACTATCAATCCTAGGTCATCAAAAGATGAATTAAGTGGTTTGGGTAGTAATTGAGCTTGACTCCATGCGCCATTCTCCATCTTTGACACATATAGATCCAATCCACCCATTCCTCCCGATCTGTCCGAACTAAAAATAAGAATGCTGTCATTCATCAGATAAGGAAATATTTCGTTTGCGGGTGAATTTATCTGATTGCCTAGATTAATGACACTTTTCCATGTATTTCCATCAAGATAAGCAAGATAGAGGTCCATTTTACCATTTCTTGATGCTTTGTCAGATGAAAAAATCATAGTATTTCCATCTTTAGATAGGGCAGGATGGCAGATAGAGAAATGCTCGACTTCCATGTCAATTTTAGAAACCGATGGTTTGACATTTTTTAAGTCTGCCACCATGATTCCCAAATAGGCTGTGTCTGTTTCTAGGCCTTTTATATTTCGTTTTTCTTTTAGTGTTCTTGTGAAGTAAAGTAGATTTTTTTGATAATCGTATGCCATTGGGCCTTCATGAAGTTCTGAATTTATTCTTTTTTCAAAAGCTGATTTTTCTCCTAATGAATTGTCCAAATTGACCAAAGCGAAATTCAAATCGAAGTAGGCTTCTTTTGTCTCTTTATTTACAGACTTACCTGGTACCACGATTCCTATTTTATCGCCATAAAATGCAGGGGAAGACTCCATATTGGGTGAATTTACAGTAGCCTCGTTATGTATTTTTAACTTTGAAATAGCTTCATCATTACAGATGTTTTGACTGTATGCCACAGAATGCGTACAAAGAGCTATCAAAACAAACTTAAATATTATTGTGGATTTACTGATCATTCTCTTAGAAATACCTTGGGTTAACAACGATTGTTTTTATTTTACGTGGCAAAAAACTGTATGATAGTATCACTTCTAGGCTACCATTATCTATGGCTCTTATTTTGGATAATGTGATATCATAAGCAAATCCTAGCATAAGACGATCAGAGAGCTGCATTCCGAATATCAGATCTATAGATTCGCCAATATCTCCTGCCGCGCCACCTGTACGATAGGTCAAACCTGCTGAATATTTCTCATGGACAGTAGCACTTAGATTTAAATCCATACCGAATGGGCTATTCTCAGCCGCTCTGAATAATAATTGCGGTGTGAGTCTAAGGTCGTTATTAATGATAAAAGTACCTCCTGTCATAATGAGTAGATGTCGTACTTCTGTAGAAAATAGATTGTTGCTATCAAAGTCTATATCTGAGCGAATCATTCTAGGTAAAGATCCACCTACATAAAAAGTTTTTGTATTAAAGTAGACACCAAAGCCAGCATTAATCAATGTTCTACTTTGTAAAGCATTGGGAATGGAAGGATCATTTTGAATTCCTTGAATGGCATATAGTCTTGTATCTGAATAATCCTGTATATAGCTTCGACCAGAAATGTTCATTCCCATACTCAGCGTGCCTTCACCCATAAAAAACTTATAAGCATACATTCCTTCGTAAGTGATTTTTTCTGTGATGCCTATGGTTTGTCTTTCAAAATTAAATCCAACGCCTAT
>JBGSOH010000383.1:0-8402 GCA_041739205.1 Saprospiraceae bacterium | reverse complement strand
TAAAATAAAAAAGAGAATGCAAAATATAAAAATGGCAGATGATGTAAAGGAAGGTATCAAAATAGAAGTAAGTAAAAAGATCAAAGAATTTATGACTAAAAACAGGTATATTGATAAATTAATTGAAAAAAAAATCATATCCAGTTCATTTCCTAACTACAATCAAGATGATTACTATTTGGATAATGATTATTTACAAATAAATATATTGCATTTTACTAAAGAAAAAAAAATGTACACCATAGCTATAAAATGGGAACTTGAAATAGTCATTCATAGAAAAGATAGAGAAATTAAAATGCACGATTATAAAAGTGATACCTTTATAAATGGGTGTTTTGATACTACTGTCAAATTAACTTATGACGAAGAAGATAGAACACCTATAATAGATGTATCAGAAATTTCAAACTTAGGTGATGGTATTATTTAATATTACGACATTGCTTTTTATTTGATAAAGTAAGTGAATATTAGAAATTAACCAATAGTAATAATTGAAAAATAAAGTTTATCTTGATAAATAGTTATGATTTCGAGACGCTAATTATCTAGGTTCCGCTAATTCATTATTTTTAAACAGTAATAAAACAAAAAGAAATAAAACATGCCAATTTCTTTAGACGATCAAATAAAGTTGTATGCAGAACATTTAAACAATGGTGGATTAGAAGACATACAGTCTGAAATACTACTTGAATCTATTGGCAATGTAAAGTATGATTGCGAAGGAGATCTAATTCTGGAATCTGTAAATGAATTTCTTAGAATGGCTCTAAAAGCACATACATATTCCCATTTAATTGAACCTTTCATTAACGACGAAGCCACTATGAATTATAGATCATTTATACAGAAATCAGTATTTTTCGATCAATCAAAAATTAATTCTGAAGAAGAATTTGAAAATGCTTACAAAGCATTACTAAAGAATAAAGATAGAACATTATTCCGTGGAATGAATGAAGCCAAATACAGGATAATGAGCTCTATTCAAAGATTTTGGATAGATAACGAATGTCATAAAAAGAAAATTGATTTTACATCCTTTCTGAAAGACTTAATTGAAATATTTAAAAAAGGAAATAATTCGCAAATGACGAAATATTTCAATAAAATGGGTATTCCAATCGAAAATGATTTAGCCATTTTGAGCTATTTACAACATTACGGTAACGATGCAAAAACACCACTTATTGATTGGACATACAATTTGAACAACGCTCTATATTTTGCAGCATCATGTGTTACACCTTCAATAACAAATATTGAAATAGATAATTACTTTTCAATTTACTTTATAGAAGAAAAATACTTGATTGGTGATTCTTTAAGCAAAATGGTATCAGAAGCAATAGAAAAAGACTATAAACCAGCATTTGAGCAATTGCAACAAAAAATGAAATCTGATAAATATCCAGATAAGCTAAGCAATTTATTAACAGATGGGGCTCAAAAAGAATTTATAATGCTTTATAAAGGCCCAAAACTAGTTTCAAGAATAACTAAAGTTGATCAACTAATAAAGTATCCAATTCTATATTTAAGTGATGAAGAAATTGATCCAAGATTAAGATATAGAATATCAAACAATATGAACATCATAAATCAAGAAGGTGTATTTATTTGGAATTCAAGTCCATCTAAACCATTAGAGCAAGTGGGTAAAGAAGAAAACCTAAAAGAGAAGGATGGTGAATATTATTTTAGTCAATGCTTAAATATTCATAAAGATTTAAAAGACTATATTCTGACAAAATTGGATACTATAGGAATAAATGAAAAATTTATTTATCCAGATTATGGTGATATATCAAATAGAATATTTAAAACGAACAAAGAGAAATACGGTCTATAGTGGGTATTTTTCGATCGAATTGGATAGTTATTTAAAAATATTGTCTTTCTGTCAGTACCTTTGATTTTTCTAAGAAATTTATTCCGCATATATCAGCATTATAAAAATTTTCATACTTAATGAACATTCACCGCAACAAACACCTTAATGGTTTCCCACGAAATAGACAACAAAAGAACCTTATACAAAGCACTAACTATCAAAACATTACAAAAATATTAAAATAATTATTTATATTATTCCTACATTTATATACAAAATAAAATCCAACTATACTCCATTCACCGTATATGTATTTGTAGTTCGATAAATATTGCGAATATCATAAATTTAAAAAAAATGTAGAAGTTTATCTATACTGTATTGACAAATATATCTACCTTTGACTTGGTATAATACATAACCACCAAATCAAAACATAGATCATAGAATTACAATCTGTCATATTATCTATAAAACAAGGGGAAGAATCCGGCCTCAAGTTGTTGTATCATCACTATTCTGATGCCATATATGGTATTATCCACCGCATATTAAGAAGGCAAGAAGAATCAGAAGAAGTACTCCAATCTGTTTTCTTAAAAATCTGGAATAACATTGATTCTTATAATGAATCTAAGGCAACGTTATTTACTTGGATGGCACAAATAGCCAGGAACACAGCTATAGATATGAAGCGTTTGAAGTCATTCGAGATGACATCAAATACATCATCATTTGACAATACTGAATATGGCATGGCATCAGAGTCATCCGAAAAAAATGTAGATATCAAGGCGTTGATAAAAAATATGCCTGAGAAATACAAAATATTATTAGACAAGATGTTTTTGGAAGGTTATACACAGCAAGAAATATCGGACGAGTTGGAAATTCCACTTGGTACGGTTAAAACAAGGTTGAGAGATGCCATCCAAACATTACGAGAAACGTTGAAAGACGAAAAACATTTATTATATCTATTATCATTATTGAGTTAAAATTTTGGACATAAAATCATACATATCATCAGGGATTCTAGAGCTTTTTGTGCTCGGCCAACTCTCTCCAGAAGAGATGAGAGAAGTCGAAGTCATGCAAGAAAAGCACATAGAAATCAAAAGAGAAATCTACGAGATCTCTCTGGGACTGGAGAAGTATGGTCAATTGACAGGCATAAAAGCGCCCGAATCTGTAGGTACCAAACTTTTTGACAACTTACCTAAAAGATCTCCCATAGTCCAAAGTGCATCTAAGGACATCTCGGGAAGTAATGGTGGTATGAGATGGAATCTATTGACAAGTTTGTTTGCATTGATAGGCATCTTAGGCTTTACGCTTTATTATCTGCAACTATCTGAAAACAAAGCGACTAGCCAACAGTATGAAAGCCAAATAAGAGTTTGTGACTCGATCACCAATCAGCAAGAGCAACAATTTGCGTTGTTCAATCAGATTAACGATCCGAACAATAAGATCATAGATATGACACCTACCGCAGGCTATGCCGGTATCTCCGTCTATCTTCACCACAATACAGTCAGTAAAAAGAACTTCCTCCAACTGGTAAATCTTCCTGAGATCACATCAGATCAAGCATTCCAATTATGGTCACTAAAAGACGGAGCAGATCCTATGCCGCTCAATGTCTTTGCTGATAAAAACACCATCATTCCGGTGGACTTTATAGACCAAACAGCCACCTATGCCATCACTATAGAACCAAAAGGTGGAAGTCAATCCCCTTCTTTGGATAAGTTGATCGGTACGATGGGAGTGATATAATGGTTGTTATTTATTTTTAGTTTTCTTTTTCAAAATATAGTTTTCAATTCGGTCGCAGCTTCCTAAAAGTTGTGTAAAAAACATGTTCCAGTATTGCATTTATATATACAATACTGGAACACTTATAATCTCTACTCTTCTTCCTGAATGACTTGAGCTGCAGGGGTATTGTCTTCCACCACTACCCTAGCGGCACCTGCTTTCTGAATAATCACTGCCTTACCAAGTTCAGTTAAGTTTTTACTTTCATATATCTTCATTGCCGTAGATACATCGATGGCTTGTCTTGTCTGCTCGTCGAGATCAAATGTAAGGGTGATGAAATTCAAACTAACGCCCAATGGCCCTAGAACTTTGTTGGACACTTCCAATAACTTATTCTCTATTTCAGATTGATCAAGCTCCACAATATCTTCATTTAGGAAGAGCTCTTTACTGACATCTCTGATACGTTTATCGATGACCATATTCTCAGCACCTTCGAATGCTGATGGCTCCAAAGCACCGTCGCTGTCCGCATTGGCATTGGCCTTGCCCAAAAACTTGGCTTGCTTGATAAATTCTAGTGGGTCGGTGATGGAATAATCATAGTCAATGTGCACAAAAGCCCTTACTCGGTCTTTGAGATTGGTGATAAAACGACTATCGCCTTGCATTGGGAAATTAGGAATAACGACCTTCATATAACATGGGTTGGCGACACCTTTTGGGACTGCGTCACCTGCATTTATTTTTTCCCAAGTCATACCACAATCTGATGAAACCACCACTTGTTGGTTAGATTTGGCATAATTACAGGAAGACATAAAGGCAATGCTACCTAAAAAAGAAAAGACAAAAAGATTTTTTTTGATATTCATAATGTTTGTTTTGTTGGTATGCTGCGTTCAACGCAAATGGATAAAAAATCATTTCCAAAATCGGACAAAATAGCCCATTTCATCGTCAAACATACAAATCTTAAAGTAGTTCTGTGTCAAACCATAACTCATGACAACAATTTAAAAAATAGAGACAAGTATCTATGGAAAAGATACTGCAAAAACTTCTAAGATCTTAGCCCCTTATTCTAATGGCTCTTCTTTATCGATATTCAAAAAGTCTTTAGTAACTTTTTTGAGTTCAGAAAATGGCATGGTGGCGAGTGTTTCATTGAGGGTGGGTTCATTTCCATAAACTCTAAGCTTTTCTAGTGGATTATGGGCAGCATATTGGACATTCTGGTCGGGCTTCCAAGCTAAGAGATCGTTGGGTTCGCAGACAAGGACGCGGCAAAGGTCTTCTATGTGGTCTAGTCTAAAAGATCGGGTGCTACTATGCAAAATACTTGAGGCAGCATGATGTGTAAATCCTGCTTTTATTAAAAAACTGTATGGTCTTTTGATACCGCGGGCTGCAAAAATAGGTGATAGATGTAAGTATAACATAAGATAGTATTAAGTTTTCAGAATTTAAACGCCTAGAACACAAAAAACGCTTCTTTCTCGATCATAGAAAATGCAATAAATAGCATAAATATTGCAACATATGGGAAGATTTGTTCAAAAAGTCCTTCTGATTATGATAATTTTACGATGTATTATTTAAAAAGGAAAGAAGTTCGTTCAAATATTAAACTTGCTAATTCAAAAATGTAACTAAACTATTCAAATATTACACTTGCTAATTTAAAAATGTAACTATACCATTCAAATACTAAGCTTGCTACTTCAAATATTACACTCTTTTATTTAAATATTAAACAGGCTAATTCAAATACTACACTTGCTAATTCAAAAATGTAACTATTTTATTTAAAAACTACGATGTAATATTCAAAAAGTACGATATTTTTATAAAAAATGACTGAAGATTGTGGATATCAGATTATGCGTGGTGCTAATACCATCACATCTTCAAAGTTAAACAAACTGTTTATCCCAGATAAATTGAAATCGCCTACATTTCTTAAAAAAGAGAATGCCTTATTTTTAAAATGTAAAAATCAATCTAAGTAAACTCGTAAATCTTTGAGTAAGGGAGAGAACTTAATGCCTTTACTTCTAGCTAGTTCATTAGCTTTTGCAATGGAAAGACTATATTGATCATGGTGACCATTTGCATATTGTAGGACGCTCAGGATATCATAATGCGTGTATTCTTGAGATGACGTTGTTATATCTACGAATGTCTTTTGTAGCGTTTTATAATAGTCAAAATCTTCTTTTACAGTTGTTTTTACTATTTCGGTAAATGCTAAAGAGAGCAGTTCTGTATCACTTGTTTCGGGATAATTGTTTAATAAGTTTTTGGCATTCACTAATTTTGCCTGTTCAATAGATAAACCTAAATGGTGGCTGATGTTAAACTCTCTGTATGCCAATGCGTATGACAATATTTTTGTATGATGCAAACCAGTAATTTTAGCAACTTCCATACTTCCATTTCTTATTTCATCATTATTCTGAAAAGGTTCATAAGGCAACAAATGACAAATAATCAGTGCTTCGGTAAGTATGAGGTCTTTTGATCCATTTAAATCTTTGTATAGTTTTGTAAATACTTCAGGGTTAATAAATGTAGGGAAATTGATTAAAATAGGTTTTGTATAAGGTGCCCCCTTATCAATAAACCAATTCATCATAACACGTACATTCCTTGGGTTCATTTTTTCAATTATTGGGGACAATTTCTGAATAAAAACCTTCTCATCAAACATAGTTATTATGGTATCATTTGTTAAATTTTGAATCATATTGTTATGATTGCCAATTCTTTGGACATTTTGATAAAGATAGTCTATCCCTCTATATCCCATAAAATTTTCAATAATATTACCTTCATGATCTAAGAATAAAATTGTAGGGTAAGAAATTACACCATATGTTTGAATGAATAATCTATTGTATTTTTCATTTATCTTCAGATTTATAAAATTCTCATTGAAGTAAGCCACTACTTTTTCATCTTTCTCTATATCATTTATCATCATTTTGCATGGAAGACACCAATCCGCCATCACATCTACAAAAATGATTTTATTTTCTTCTTTGGCTAGTTTTTTAGCTTTGCTCAGACTAGTTATAAAATTGATTTTTGCCCCATATGATATGGTGGTGATAAACATAAAAATAGTGGAAGTGATGATTTTAAGCATGGTATTGTTTTTTCTAAAGTAAACAGTTCAGACGGTTGTAACGATTTTTTTATATTTAAGTGAGCCCAAATGTAAAAAGTAATTTGGTAGGATAAATAATTGGGTGGATGAAATTATTGTCTACATTAAATAGTAATCTTATCAATTATGTTATTTCATATTTGTCAATACCTAATATGATTGGATCTGACAAATATTAAAGTAGCCAAATCACCAAAAAGCCATACAGCCTTCTAAACTGTTTGGCTTATAAATTTTTAATAAAAGAAAGATTTATTTTTTCTTGTCTTCTTTGATTCGTCTAATGGCATATTTTCCGGCAAGCTCATCAAGTTCTTTTGAGTCATACATGATGAGACATTCATTTGTAATGCAATCTGTACGCGGAAACAAAGTTTCTAATGAGCCCATGGTTTCTGTAGCAATATAGATTTTTCTATCTAAGATAGGACGAATCAACAGGGGTAAACTATCCAAGGTATAAAGATCTTCCTGGCTAAATTGTAATCCTTCAGTACATTTCAGTTTGTACGAATAAATTTTTTCTGGTGGATCAAACTCTTTAGTCCTTGGTGGAATATTGTTATATTCTGAAATGCATCCCAATAAAAAATAATTTTTATACATGGTTTTATAATGATCATAATCGCTGGACAATTTGTATCTTAAGTCACAAGATGAAAATATCAGTATTGTTATAATAAATAAAAAAAGTGCTTTCATTTTTATCTAATTTTTTATTTAATTTTTTTCAAAGCATATTGCTTTGCTATTTTCTTAAAATCTTCAGAATTTGCGGCGTCCATTATTTTAGTGATAACACAATAACGTTTTAATTCATGTGTTTCCATTGATCCTTCACCATTTGTTGCACCTGCTATATCAGCATCAAAAACAGCTCCTAAAGAATCTACAAGAAAATTTATATGATCATATTCATTAGGTTCAGCGACTGCAGGACTGTTATAACAATTGACACGATCTTTCTCTATTTTATCGTCTAAATATTTGTAATAGGCTTGGGATATAAACATTACACGATATCTTTGCTCGAATTCATTTAGTTGCGCTTTTTTACTATTTACTGTGCATGAGTATAGAAGACTCAACAATAAAAAAACTGAAATATACTTCATATATATAATATTTATTTAATTTCTAAAATAGATGAAATCTTCATGATTTAACGATTACAAATGCATTAATATTATCATCATGAAGATTTCATCTTAAAAAGTTAAATTAATTCAATTTCCAAAGATAAGCAAATTTAGCTTTATCCCAATAACATGCTGCACCACATTCATTATAAGATTTACCAGAAACTGGTAACCAAATATCACAATGTCCGCTTGCTCCAAATGTACCTTCGTTAATAGGCAACATTCCATAAATTCCACTATTCGTGCCAAAAGTTGATTCTCGAGTTACACCGTTTTGAATATCAGCGCCACTAACTGTAACTAAAGTTGGAGTTGGAAGAACTTCTAACAAATAATTAATTGGTTCTACTACCATTTTAATGGATAAATTTGAAGTCCTCCGTGGAAAAACAAAATTGCACTTCTGAAATTCTGAAAAGTCCTATAACCTTTACTACTCGTTTTTATCTCTTGTATCTTGCCATTTATTCTTTCTGCCATT
>JBGSOH010000331.1:0-2964 GCA_041739205.1 Saprospiraceae bacterium | reverse complement strand
ACCTTGGTACTCATTGACCTGATCAAAACTTTCAAAAATACTCTCTAGTCTGTCTGTCGGAATGCCGATGCCTGTGTCTGAAATTTTGAATGTGATACGACTCATGTTATGCTCTGAAATACTTGCATCTACAGATAAAATGACTTCACCTTTGTCTGTAAATTTGATGGCATTGCCCAAGAGATTTGTCAACACTTGAAATAATCGGACTTGGTCTCCTATCAATACTTTGGGGATATCGCCATATTTCTCTATTTTAAAATCTAGATTCTTCTCATTCGCTTTAAAAGCAAACAAAGTTTCAAGCTGTGACAATACCACAGTTAGGTCAAAAGGTTTATGTACGATGGTGTACTTACCACTTTCTATTTTTGCTTGGTCGAGGATGTCATTGACTATCCACAATAGGTTTTCGCTTGATGCTTGTACAGCTTGTACATATTGGTTTTGTTTGCTGTTGAGTGGCGTGTCAAGCAACAGACGATTGAGACCGATGATGGCATTCATAGGCGTACGAATCTCATGACTCATATTAGCGAGAAACATGCTTTTGTATTCAGCATTTTTTTCGGCGAGTTCTTTTTCTCTATGTAATCTGAGCGCTTTTTGATTGATTCTATAATATACATAAATCAAAAAGGCAACTATCAACCCAATAAACAAAAAGAACGGAATCGTGAGATAATAAGGAGGTTTGATGTATATGGCTATTTCCAGCGGAACTTCAGATGTGACACCATCTTCTGAAATAGCTTCTACCAGAAAAGTATAATTTCCCGGTCTAAGATTGGTGTAAGTTACTGATCTTTCCGTTCCACTATCCATCCAATCCTTGTCAAAACCCTTCAGTTGGTATCTATATTTAATTTGATTCCGAAAAAGAAAATGGACAGCTGCAAATTTTAATGTAAATACCTTATCTTCAAAATCCAACTTTATGTTTTTTACAAACTCATCTTCGGTATCCAATGCAATAGGTTTATTGGCAATTTCTAATCCTGTAAAAACTACTTTTGGGGAAAGGGTATCTTTGTATAAGTTATATGGATTGATTAAAATAGCACCATTGGCACCACCGAAAAGTAGAAAACCTTCCCGACTTTTGTCACCTATTCCATTTACAAATGATGTGGGAGACTGATAATGTAATGTTTTTTCTGGTGTATCTCCAACAACCGTAATTTCTGAACCTATGATGCTCCATGCCACACCTTTATCATCTATTTGCAATCCTACACTTTTCAAATCAGTGACGCCATCTGCTCTTTTTACCAAGGTCCATTTTTTGTCTATCAAGTGGTATGCATACAAATTCGAAGTAGTGGCAACCCATACTTTATGATTGTTTAATGCGAGTGCATGTACACTGCCCTTAATTTTAAAACTTGGATCTATTAACCGAATCTTTTCGTTTGTTGATTCAAATAAACATAAGTTGCCACCACTTACAAAATATAATTCACCATCTTGGTTTTGTACAAATTGTGTGATGTTATTTGATTTTAATGCGCTGTTGATGTCCTTTGGATGATACCAAATGGTGTCTAAAGTTTTTTTGTCCATTTTGCAAAATCCACCAGAACCACTTAACCACAAAATATTTTCATCATTGATATCTGTTTTGATCTTAAATACATACTTCTCTCTAAATATATTGCCAGACCCTAACTTTGTGATTTCATTTGTATTTTTGTCAAATTGATATACACCATTTGATCTTACATTTATAAGAACTTTACCATTTTTGTCACCATCTATGCCTCTCACATCATTAAATCCAACCTTGAAATAAGGCGGACCAAGCACATTAATAAATTCATCATAAAGCGACTTCCTATACGACAAGCCTTCCATGGTATTTAACCAATATCCACCTAGCGGATCTTGATAAACAAATAGCGTAAAATTTGTTAAATTATTGACTCCTTTGCCATTCTGTAATAATGGAAATCTTTGACTTTGGGGATTGATGCGATTGAGTCCATAAAAGAGACCTATCCAAAGATTATTAGCTTTATCTACGAATAATGAATAAACCGAAGATCCCGCAATTCCTTTTGGATCTGAAGGTGAATAATTAAAATTATTAATGACTTTACCTTGTGAAATAGAATATAAAATCAAGCCATAACCAGCAGTTCCAACCACAAGTATATCTTCAGGATATTCTTTCAGCGCTACCACATCCAACACAATTCCTAAAAAGTCTACTACATCAAACTTACCTGTTAAAGGGTCAAACTTTGCCAATCCTCTATTATACCCTGCCCAAATATTCCCATAAGAATCCTGATATAATTCTTTGCCTTCGAGCGATACATCAGCTTTGATATCTGGACATCCATAAAACTGAAGCTGCTTTTTTTCTTTAATTACTTTAAATAATCCTTTCGCTCCCATCAACAAAATATCTCCACCTTTAGTGATTAATACATCGCCTTCATGTCGTAAAAGAGAAAATTTTTCATCGTAATAATGTTCAAATGCTTCTGTTTCAGGATCAAATTTGTCTATTCCTTTACCATGAACTATCCATAACTTTCCATCTGCGTCTTCAGCTATCCCACGTGTGCTGTTGTGACCCAAAGTATTATCATTTTCGCTATGATGAAGATATCTTTTGAACTTACCCGTTTCTCTGTAAAACCGATTAAATCCTCTTGATGTAGATATCCAATATCTTCCTTTACTATCTTCAAAAAACTTATCTGTAAAAGATGAAGAAATAGTAGTGGAATCTTCTTCTGAGTAGTAGTAATTAGTAAAGGTAAATCCATCGTACTTGGACAAGCCACCCATCGTACAAAACCACATAAAACCATGCTTATCTTGATTTACACTGAATACATGATTTTGCGCAAGACCGTCTGCGGCATTGAGATACTCAAATTCAGTTGTAAACTGCTGACTTGCAACCATAAATGATAAGCAAGTCAGCAATAAAGTCAGGATATGGTTCTTAAA